>CANGLD010000006.1 GCA_947454475.1 Oxalobacteraceae bacterium | reverse complement strand
GCTAGTTTTAATACTATGCAGTTAGCGGTATTAAATACTCTACAAATAGCTATATTAGTTGCAGATGATGTGGCAGCTTTCTCAAGTGCTCAGATCGCTGTATTGAGTTCGTCTCAAATAGCAGGATTCAATAGTGTACAACTCAGTAGTTTAGCAACTGAAGATATCAAAGCGTTGAGTGCTATCCAAGTGAAAGGATTGAGTTTCTCAGTCATGAGCAATTTGAATTCGGCGCAATTGTCTATGCTGAGTTCTACACAGATTGCATCATTGAGTAGCCAACAAATTGCTGTGCTAGGAAGTGATCAGTTAGTGCAATTTACAAGCACTCAGTTGCGTGCATTAAAATCAATTGATATCACTGCGTTAAGTGTAGACAAAATAAACGCATTAAGTTCAACGCAATTAGTAAGTTTGAATTCTATTCAGTTAGGTGTTTTGAATACAACTCAAATCGCTGCTTTAGCTACTGAAGATATAAGCGCTTTCACAACCACGCAAATTGCTTCATTCAACTCAGTACAAATTTCTGGATTGACTAATTTGCAGTTAAGTGCTTTGGGAACAGAGGATATTCAATCTCTGAGTGCAGTTCAAGTTAAAGGATTGAGCACGGCAGTAATGAGTGCGATGGATACATCGCAGATTGCAGTACTGAACAGTGCGCAAATAGCTGCATTTGGTAGTGCGCAAATGCTTGCGCTTACAAGTAATCAGCTCGCGCAATTTACTAGTTCTCAGCTAAGAAGTATAGAAACAAGTGATTTGCGAGCGCTTAATTCAGTTCAAATTATGGGTTTGAGTGCAAATCAAATCAGTAATTTGAGTACGTTCCAGTTATCTACATTAAGTACGACTCAGATCGCAGTATTAGAAGCAGATGACATTGTTGCATTTAGTACGACACAGATTGCCCTGTTGAGTTCAATACAAATTTCTGGATTAACAGTAGCGCAGCTAGATAGCTTGGGATCAGATGATATTAAAGCCTTCAGTGCAACTCAGCTAAAAGGATTAAGCACAGCATTTATTGGTGCGATGAATACAGCTCAACTATCTTTGTTAAGCTCAACTCAAATTACAGCGTTCACAAGTGGTCAGTTAGTTGGATTGAATGCGAATCAGCTAGTTGGCTTGAATTTAGATAATTTAACTACTTCACAAGTTTCGTTATTGATGGCGGCAGTACAAAAATTCGCCTTGGGCACGATGGAAATAACTAGCTTAAAAGCTAATTTAATTTCTTTGTTAAGTAGCGGTCAGATTGCAGCGCTCTCTAATGATCAGATAGGTAGCTTGACTACCAATCAATTACTAAGATTGAATACCATTCAAATCAATGCATTGAGTACCAATGCTATTGGTAACTTGGGTGCTGATCAATCTCAGGCTTTTAGTACAGTACAAATTGCAGTACTCACAAGTGCCCAATTATCGGCGTTTGCTGGTGATAATTTATCTGTTTGGAATAGTGCGCAATTAAGAGTATTAAGTAGTAACCAAATTCGTTCGCTGAATTCAAATCAATTGCAAGCTTTAAGTTCGGGACAGATTGGCGGACTAAGTACAGTACAGATAGCAGCATTCAATACTGCACAGATTGCTGCATTAGAAACTGAGGATATTGTTGCTTTCTCTAGTGCGCAGATTGCAATACTCAGCTCATTGCAGATCATGGTCTTATCTTTAGAGCAGCTCGCTAGCTTTAGTTCCTTAGATATCAAAGCTTTGAGTACTGCGCAGCTTAGAGGTTTAAGCTCGGTCGCATTAAATGCAATGGATACTTTCCAGCTTTCAGTATTGAGTTCTACTCAAATCACTAGCTTAACGAGTTCTCAATTATTGGGCTTGCAAGCTGATCAGCTTGCGGGCTTTAATATCGGACTGTTAACGACTTCACAAATATCGTTACTGATGGCAGCTGTCCAGAAGCTTTCATTAGATAATCTTGATCTAACAGGTCTACAGGCAAACCTCATTCCGTTATTAAGCAGTACGCAGATAGTAGGACTTAGTTCAGAGCAGATCGGTAGTCTTAGTACAGGGCAGGTACAGCGCTTGAATACGATACAGATTCGCGCATTGAGTTTTGAAGATATAGAAATCCTTACTAGCGTTCAGATAGCAGCGATGTCTTCTAATTCTATAGCGGCGCTAACAAGTTTGCAGTTTAATGCGTTAGAGAATGAAGATATAAGTGCATTAACGACGATACAAATTGCAGCATTGGGCTCAGCAATTTTGCCATTAGTTACAACGAATATCGCTGCAATTGGTTCGAATTTAATTCCGATATTGCTCACTACGCAAATCGCAGCCTTGAATTCAACTCAATTCAATGCTTTAACAAGTGATCAAATTCAATCACTAACTAGCAGTCAGATAGCTTCACTCACTACAAAACAAATACTTCTGCTAGGTACAAATGATTTGGAAGTTTTAAATACCTTGCAGATAAGAGGATTTGAGACTGCTGATTTGCGTGTGATGACCTCAAATCAACTAAATGCTCTTTCAACATATCAGATTAGCGCTTTGACGACGAGTCAAATGTTGGGACTCAATACGCAGCAAATTTCTGGCTGGACTAGTGAGCAAGCTGATGCCTATGTTTCACCGCTGGTTTTAGATTTGAATGGGGATGGTGTTCAAACATTATCAACTCTGGATGGAGTAAGCTTTGATATTCGCAATGATGGCAAACCTGTTCAATCCGGTTGGGTAGCGCCAACTGATGGTTTGTTAGTTCGCGATCTGAATCATGATGGCGAGATCAATAATGGTGGAGAACTATTTGGTCAAGGCACAGTGTTAGCCAATCAGAATAAGGCGCAGAATGGCTTCACTGCCTTGGCTGAACTAGATTCTAATTTGGATGGATTGATTGATAAAAATGATCAGGCATTTAGTGAGCTTGGTGTTTGGCAAGATGTGGATTCTGATGGAATCACTGATGCTGGTGAATTACATACACTCTCTCAACTAGGTGTGGAATCCATATCGTTAGTCCATTCTGAAATGGCAGGTATTAATCAGGGAAATTTAATTGGTTTAATGGGCAACTTCCAAACTGAGGATGGGATAACACACGAGCTGGCTGATATTTGGTTCAAAACAGAGACATTAAAACATTCTTATATAGCGAGTGAGGTAAATCCCTCTCAGTTAATAGATATCATGAATGCGTCAAACTTAGCGATTGACGAGGTGATTATTGAAAGTAATTCTGAAGTGTTATCAGATAATGTTTCAGTCGATGTGAATTTTGTAAGTATAGAAACAATAAATTCTTATGAAGTTCATATTACCGATAACACTAAACCTATAGTGCATGATCAAATAAGACCATTGATTTAATTTTTTATATTTAATCAATACTTTATAGAGCATGTTATTTTTAAATTTGTAGCTGTAGTAGATTTAATAAATGAACATCTGGTTCAATATCACCTGGACCATAGGTTCCAATCTCTGCTAGCAGTTTTAAGTCGAACAACTCAACGAAGACTTGTGTTTTCATGTTTGAAGCTGTTCTAGACTAACGTAGTCAAGCGCATGCATATGGGTACTTTCAAGAATTACTTTTGGCGCCACTCCAGCCTCAAAGGCTTGTTTCCATCTCAAAGCACACAAGCACCAACGGTCACCAGCTTTCAAGCCCTGGAATCGGTATTCTGGGCGTGGGGTGATAAGGTCATTTCCTTGTTGAAGCGAGAAATCTAAGAATTCTTGCGAAACTTTTGCGCAAATCACATGGCTACCTCGGTCATTCTCGTCTGTGTTACAACAGCCATCTCGAAAGTAGCCAGTCAAAGGATCATATGAGCAGGGCACGAGTGGTGTGCCAAGAACGTTTAAGCTTTCTTTATTCATAAAATTTTTCTATTTATTTAAAAGAACCTGTTTGCAATTCAAAACAGTTTATTAGCGACTCAGGAGTTTCATTAGATTTTTGCCCTAAGTAGGATCTAATAAAAGGACCGGATTTCCATGGAGCTGTCAGTCCACTCCAGATCGCATCTTCTACCACTGTTGCGCGCGTATCGAGGTTTTTGACTACTACTACCGCAGGTAAGAGTTTTTCAAATTCAACCTCAGCAATAGCCCAAGTTCCCGATGTCCACACGTAAATAACTTTTATAGGAATTGAGTCTGGTGGGCTATAAGATTGAATTGCGGTTTTGACCATCTTAAATTTTGGATCTTCACTATCAAGCTGCTTAACTGTCGTGCATGTATGGGTGGCCATCCGCCATTTGTCTTTGATGATTCCAATAAAATCAACATCTCTACCATCTACATTAAACATCAATCCGTTATCTTTTTCTGACCAGCTCACGTGCGTCAGCGTTACGACAGGTACTAATAAAAGTAAAAGCGCTACCGATATTTTTTTATTCATTATGGATGGTTTTTTTTGATGTTAAGCGAGTGTTATTGAAGTTTTATAAACACGAATATTAATAAATAAATACATATTTTTTAGGCAAGTCATTTTTTTATGAGATGTATCTAAATGTAAGCGAGTGTTTCGATCTGTAAAAGATAAAAAACTAAGGCAAGGTCAGTCATACGATAGTCATGCGTCAACAATGATGCGCAAGATAAAATTGTAAACCGACCAATAGAGGAAATCCTATGAAAAAGCTCGCCTTAGTCACAACACTCATTATCGCAGCAACTGGTGCTTATGCAGAGACTGCTAAACCAGCACCTGAAGCTGCAGCACCAGCTGTAACAACACCAGCTCCAGCTAAAAAAGAACATAAAGCGAATCACGCTGCTAAAGCAAAGCACACTGAAGTAAAAGCAGAAGAAGCGAAACCAGCAGAAGATAAAATGAAGTAAGTAGACTGATTCTCCGAGGGATTTGGGGCTGCTTGCAGCCCCTTTTTTATTTTACGGAATAGATTTTCAATTGCATTAAAATCGCTTCTTAAAGCTCTGATGCTTACATGTGATCCTGTAATTAAGCTCACATTAGTTAGTACTGATCGATTAGGAAGCTAATATGACTCGTCCATCCATGGTCTCAACGCTGTTATTAAAAAACGTCCCTTTATTTTCCACATTGGCAGAAGATCAGCTTTTACTATTATCCAATGTGCTGCACCGCGAACAGTTTTCAAAAAATAAACTAATTTTACATGCAGGTGATAAAACTGAAACTTTGTATGTAGTCTTAAGTGGTCGAATTAAAGTCGCTATGGGTGATGAGCAGGGTAAAGAAGTAGTGTTAGCGATATTAAGTGCCGGTGAATATTTTGGTGAAATGGCGCTATTAGATGGTGGTTCACGTTCTGCCAATGTATCCGCATTAGAAGCCTGTGAACTCCTGACTTTATCTAAGCTTGAATTTCATAAATGTTTAGAAAATAATTTTTCTATGGCGATGTTAGTCATGCGCGGCTTAGTTAAGCGACTACGTGATGCAGATAAAAAAATCACGAGCTTGGCATTAATGGATGTGTACGGCAGGGTGGCTCGTTTACTGTTAGAACAAGCAGAATCGATTGATGGTCAAAGGACGATCGCAAAAAAACTCGCTAAAAAAGATATTGCAAATATGATAGGTGCTTCGCGCGAAATGGTGACGCGCGTGATGAAAGATTTAGAGATTCGTGGCATGATAGAAGTACTGCCTGAATCAATCATACTAAACGATACCTTAAGCGAATTTGATTAAGGTATCGTTCTTCTTTTTATAAATTCAAACTCAGACTATTTGATTGCAACCGGAGCTAATGCGCGAGTCAAACTAACTTCTCCTCTACCGTAAGTGGCAGCATTGTAGTTCACTAAAGTGTCTTGTCTGGCAGTGTTGAGTAATTGATTGGTGATTTGTGTCGCATTTGCAGATGTAAACTTACTTCCTACTATAGCTGCATAGCCCGAAATAATTGGTGCAGCAAACGAAGTGCCATATAAGCCTGTTTTATTTCCTTCAACACCCACTACTAAAAATTGTTTTTGTACGATTGCATCTGTGCCAGCCGTATTTGAATAAGATGCCATCGATGCACGTGAAGCTGTCGTGCCATTCTTAGCTAATGCACCTACAAAAATAGCAGATTGTGTTCCTTTCAACGAGTAGTTCAATGCATCAATTTGACCATTGCGATTGACGCTGTTGACCGCGACAGCATCATTGCCTGCTGCCTTAGAAATTACAGCATTACCATTCGTTGCATAACTAATGATAGATTGTTCCTGAGATCCCCATCTGAAGGATACGTTCGGTGCTATATACATACCATAGCTGAGATTTAAAACATTCAAACCGCGATTGAGAGCGACTATACCTGCAGTATTAAAATCATCAGCACGCATGGTTGCAGAGGGTGCAATCATGAGCGCTTCGTTATAAGTCCATTCGCCATGGCGCATGTTAGCTACGCCATATCCTAAATTACCTGAAAATCTAGAATTACTTTTGAAATCATCAACCACCGTAATGGTGACGCCACTACCTTTATAGTTTTGACGCCATGCATCACCGACTTCAGGACTCATCCAAGATTGCACAGTTTGCGCCATAGAGACGTTGCTTAATAAGATGCCGCAAGCGATTGTTAATTGTTTTAATTTCATGATTTCTCCTTAAGTAGTGCGTGGGCTGTTAAAAGAATTTTGTGTAGCGTATAAAAAACATATCTTTATTAATGGGTTTTTCATTAAAAAGATAATTCAGTGTTTCTGATGGAGGAAGCGTTGATGCAGCTAATCGGCAGTTCACTTCTTGCACGCCGCCGATAGCACCGTAGTCAGCAGTACAAGATTTTTCTTTTAGATTTCCACCGAGGATAGTTGTGCCGCGTATGGAGAGATATGAAGTTTTGTCTAGCTGCGTGCTGTAAGCAAATCCTAGTGTCATGCTGCGTGAGATTTCATATTTTTCTGCTTTTTCACCGGTACTAAAACCCCAGATCACACCAAAATTTGGATTGATCTCAGTCATCCATACGGTTTTAGTATCAGTCCAGTTTGTTTGATACCACTGCTTAAACGGTACGAAATTTCCTTGTGAAGTTTCAAAACCTCCGGACAATAACTCACTCACTTTTCCTGATAATTCAGACCCTTGTTTTATATCGATGAGATGAGTCGCATTGAAGAAATTTTGCAGTGATGGCCAATTTGATTCTTGTTCTTCTGCATGACTCTTCGTAGCGCTGCTAAGAAGCACCATCATTGCGATTAGAGACATGAAAAAAAACGATTCACATTTTTTTACGGTGCCTTTGACTTTTAACTTTGAAATCGACATCTTTAGCTCCCACTTATTCATCACTGTTTGCAAAACACTCTTTCCTTTTCGTTTCATCTCTGAATCTGATGAAGGAACTCATGTTTTTAAAGTGATGTCAGTATCGCGAAGTCGCTCTTAGGGATCGAGGTAATAAGTCACACTTTTTTATAAATAAGTGCGACGCTATACGTGGAATTGCAGTCATCAATACAAAACAGATGGCAACTCTGGAGGTGAGGCGCTATGGATAGCGATAGGGAGCTATCAAGATGTTAAAATATTTTCAAAATTGAATGTTTATCATCGCAACTAACAAATAATCACAGCAGCCTTAGAAATAGTATTTTGATAATTCATGTATTATTTTATTGCTAATGTTTGAGTGATTAGCTTTATCAGGAGTCGTCT
The DNA here is from genome assembly GCA_947454475.1 of Oxalobacteraceae bacterium. Taxonomy (GTDB): domain Bacteria; phylum Pseudomonadota; class Gammaproteobacteria; order Burkholderiales; family Burkholderiaceae_D; genus Pernthalerella. The sequence continues at coordinate 22,907 of CANGLD010000006.1, read as the reverse complement.
CTCATGAAATTCTTATTATTCTTAATCATGCTTGTGCCATTGTTCGCAAAGGCAGAGCCATCGAATTGCTATACCTTTCAAAATTCGGATCAGATGTATTACTGTCTAGCGGTTTCTCAAAACTCAAAAGCAGATTGTTTTTTGATTCGCGAGCTGGAAGTGAGAAATGAATGTGTTTCTCGTTTTGGTGGAGACACAGGCTTTTGTGAATCCATTCGGAATGAAGATCAAAAATATTATTGTATTGCTAACTCTAAGAAAGAAACTGCTTACTGTTACTCCATAAGGGAAGCAGATAGTAAAAATTTCTGCTTAGCGCAGCAGTCTAAGGACAAGAGCTATTGCTACAGTATTAGAGGCACAGATAAGAAGAACCAGTGCTTCTTGGTCGTAAAATAGAAGACATTACTATTTAATTAACTCTTGCTACATTAATTTGCCTATGTGATTAAAGATAATCTGGCATCTGTCGATACACCAATCGGGATAAAAGGGTGTAGCCATGATTATTGAAAGAGTAGATCTACAAAACATCAAACAGGGTGAATACATCACGCTGCTGCATGGTTTAGAGATAGGCGAGAGTATTTACTGTACTGAGCTTAAGCAGGCGCAAAGTCTGCGTGCACTTTCTTATTATTTAGTTAAGACCCGTAATCTCGCCAGAAAATTCACCTTCCGCAAAATGGACAGAGGCTGGCGCATTATTCGTATTTGCTGAAGTACTTAGAACTAAGCTTTGGCTTATCGTTATACAAACAAACCTCAACGTCATCTCTACGCGCTTCAACTTTGCTAGCCGTATCAATTCCATCCTGAGTGCAGTAAGTAAGAAACCAGACTTTTATTCATCGAGACAGCTTGCGTCAGCATGGCAGTGGAAGCATCTTGCTGTATCTGTCCTGCAGCGAGATTCGCTGTTTCAGATGCAATATCTGCGTTCATAATATGACCCATAGCTTGTGATTGTATGGTCATGCGATTGCTCGCCACTGCAGATTGAATCTCTAAGATATTTTGTTTTGCACCTATATAACCTTGAAGAGATGACACGCTATCCATAGCAGTATCGATAGGTTTGCTCGTAGCATCAATAGCCGCTAAGGCACCAGCTTGTGTGGAGATATCTAAGGTGCTGAGTTTGGATCCAGCTGGACCAAGCACACTTGATAGCACCGATTCAAAACTCAATGAGGTGGTATCAGTAGAGCCGGCCCCACTGTGTATGCTCATCGATGTGGTATCGCCATTGAGTAAAGAACTACCATTCCATAAAGCGCTATTTGCAATGCTATCAATCGTAGTTCTGTAATCTTCAAATTGCGCCTGATTGATAGCACGCTGTGTGCTGTCCACAGTGGAGGTTGCAGAATCCAATGCCAGCGTTTTCATATTCGTTAGTAAATCATTGATTTGACTTAGAGAGTCATCAACGATTTGCGTCACAGCGACACCCTGATACAAATTATCCATCACCTTAGAGTTTGAGCTCACTTGTGCTTGTAGACGTGTTGCTAAAGCCAAGCCACCTGGATCATCCGCAGCATGATTCACTCTTAGTCCTGAACTAATACGCTCAGATGCCTGCGTAACTGCAGCATTTGCTTTAGTCAGTGCTTTGACAGCATTAAATGCATCTTCGTTATAGCTACCGATACGCGTAGACATGATTTCCCCTAGTGTTGTGATGACGGGCTGATTAACGCCTGGGAAATCATAAATCAGTGAAACAGCAACTTGAAAAACTTTAGGGCTTTTTACATTCTTTACACAATTTTGCAAGGTTTGCACTTGTGAGGACTAAAGTTTTGCATAATACGTTTTGAGATAATTGTGAATAAGAAAACGAGAGTGAAATGCTCGTTTAAAGGCGGCACTTGATGTGCTCTCAAAAGGTTAAGGGCCTAATAGGATCGAATAGCGCAGCGTATTCGTACGTACAATCAACAATATTAATTTTTGAAATTGATTCGAAAATCAGATCTTAATAATCTGACCCAGTTTCACGTGTAATAGTGATAGGTTTGCTAGATTCGGTGGATTGTGAAACTTGATTTGAGCTGCGGGGAGATTCTTGGTGGACAGTTTCGCTTAATTTTTCAGAGCTAATTTCACTGATGTTTTTTTTTGAATCAGGTGATTCAAATGTGCACTTAGGTTTTTGTACAGGTGCAGACATGATGACTTCTAAGACGTCACCATCAATATTAATTCTATTGGTGGCGAGTTCTGTAATTATCCCAACGAGTTTACCAAGGCGACCGTCGCGTTGAGCTGAGCAGGCGTGTTCTAATATTTTTCCTTTGCCTATGCTCTCAGCATTTGATTGCGCGATTTTTCTGGAGGTCGATGCGGTGCCCTCGATGGGCACGCGCACTTTGATCATCCATCGCCCATTAATTGTTTGCACCTTTTCTTCTGGCAGATTTTTGCTAAGTTCAGCCATGCTTGTTTGCTCAGCATAGAGTGATCCTGCACTAAACAGATAAATGAAGGTGCAAACAAAAAACGAGCGCATCACGATTAGAAATCTCTGCCAGACATACCTTCTTTAACATAGGAATCTGAAGACTTCAAATTTTCTGCTTTAGGATTTGCTGCGTTATTTGCAGCAGGTGCAGGTTTGGTTTGATCTTCTAATTTAGGAGGGGCTGCCATAGCAGCAGCACCTTTCATACCTTTAGCTGACATTTCTGTCACAACAATCATGACGGGTTGACCAGATACAGGATGAATGATTTTTGTTTTATAAACTTGCGATACACCGCGCATTAAATTTTTTCCTACAGCGCGAGTTGATTCATCTGATGAATCACCTGTTGCCACTACTTCATCTGCATCAGGTAAGCCGCGTGTTTCTTCTCTTGCTGAATAACGTGAGTTATTCGTGACTTGTTCGCCTAAGAATGAAGAGATTTGATTACGCGATTTTAGATCTGCTTCACTCCATGCGATGTCTTGTGCAGTACCACCTTTAGCAGCGGGAGTAGCTTGACCAAAGGAGAGTAAGTGATAGTCACCATCTTGGTCGCGAACGATACGTGTACCCATAGAGCTCAGTAACACAGCTAAATCAGTTTTAGGAATGTATTCAACCAGTGGTTTACCAGCTGCACCCTTAGGAACATATTTCCAGTTACCTGATGCAAAGGCTTCTGAAATACTTTTCATCAAATCGCTTTGAACTGCGATGACACCGATGGAACCTTGGTCGTTTGGCGATGAGACAGATTCAAATGAAGCAACCACTTGCAATCCTACGCATTTTGCAGCTGCCATCGATTTAATGTTGGACTTAAAGCTGCTAGAGGTCAGGATTTGCGCGACTTTTTCTTTAGGTTGAGCTTGATTCGGATCACCACCGCTAGCTTTAATCGCTTGATCGAGTTGGTTAGAAACGATTTTCTCGCTCTTGGTTGATGGTGTGTTTAAAGTATCCGCTTCTTTGCTAGCTGGATTATCAGAATTCATGGCCTGTGCAACTTTGGTTGCATCGCCTTTATCTAAACCATCTTTCACCATACGATCGATGTCGTCTTCAATACGACCTTGCTCTGGCTTACTTAATTTTTGTTCAAGATCAGATTCAATTTTTTCGCTTTGAAATTTAACACACTGTTTTTTCGCTGCTAAAAAAGCTTTTTCATAAGCGATAGTGCGGGAAAGCTGAAAGTCTTTTTCATTAGGTTTTTTGCTGATAGCAGCAGAACCCTCTGCTACGATGACTGTTCTGCCGTCAGGCAGAATATTCGGACCAGAATTCTTGATAGAAGGATTTTTGTCGTACCAATTATTGATCATGGTTTGAACATCCACAATCTCAACTGGTGCGTTACCAGCATTTTGACCATTCACGCTTGCTGTTGCAGCAAACATGGCCATCCATAGCGCGGTTTTAGATAGTTTATTCATTATTTCTCCTGTTTCTAATGCATTACTCGATGTTTAATAAGACGATTATTTTTAAATAATGTGATGCGTAGTACGAGTCTGATTTAATTTCAATATGTATTACTAAATTTGCTATTCATATTTATACCAATAACTTTAGTTTAGCCCAGCTTAAGGAAAGAATTCAGAAATTGATTTGTTAAGAAATGTAATTGAGTTAAAAGGTTATCTTTTGCCAGTAATATTAATACTTGTTATTTTAGAAATGGAACTAACTGGTATCCAAACTTTAGAAATTTTTGTAATGTCTTGCAACGCAATGTGATTTGAACTCAGTTCTGTAATTGTGTGTGAACCAATTTCACCGGCATCTAATAAACTAATTTCAAATCCACGTGCACTTTCTGTTAAAGATACCGACTGACCAATCCGCAAAGGTTTAAAAATTTCAGCAACATTACCCGCAGCTTGCGCACTCAAATTACCAGTTAAACCCAAACAAATGAGTAAGATGATTGATTGAAAAAGTCGGGCAGAGTAGTGTGATGTCATAGGTACTGAAATCTCCAAACCTTGAATAACGCTGTGATGAATTTAGTCTGCAAGGTTTATCCTAAGCTTTACTTCTTTTGCTTCACGCCGAGTTGCTTGTTCAGGGCATCAAAAAATGCGTTTTCAGTAGCATTCAAATCCGAGTTTGAGATGTTGCCTGAATTCTCAGCTTGTTTATTCAGCATACGGACTTTCACGCTTTTGCCTTGCTGTTCAAGCGCTACAGTTGTACGAATTTCTTTTTGCACATCTCTATCTTGATACTTTAAATAGGCATCAATTTCACCTGAGTTCCAATCAAAGTTTTTGATGGTGAATTTACGATCTTTTAGCGCAGACATTGAAGCGTTGAAAACAGTTTTAAAGTCAGCATCAAAGGAAGAAATTGATTCGTTTTTTGCGGGAGTAGCGCAAGCGGTGAGTAGGCTGATTAATACTAGGGAAATTAGTTTTTTCATGATTTTAAGTGTAGGTAAATATCTATAAATAATTGAATGTATCGAAATCAAATTAGGCAGCCTTAAAGCTATCTTCAGAAAAAATAGCAGCAGCATTTTTAGTCACTGCACCAGCAATAATGGATTGAAATTCGTTGCCATTAATATCCAAACCTTGCTTGAGTTTGGTTTGATTAATAGTTAGCGTATTTTCAGGCGCATCAGAAAACACGGCAATAATTTCACTCTTTTGCTGATCACTCTCAGCAAGAATAATTAGAGCAGTGTATTCCTCAAAAGTTTTACCTAGAAAGCTAGTGCCTCCAAATAAATCATCAATCCGAATAATGTTACGCATGCCAACTAGGCTATGACATTGTTTTTCCCAGGCCACATATTTTTTATAGCCTATGATATTTCTTCTAAAGCCAACCAATATCATTTCGGTTGATCCAGATTGAATATCTAATTTTCTATAACCTGGTTTTCCGCGTGAAGAATTGTCACTCATCATTCTGATGATTTTTACGCCAGCAAACACTAGAAGCGCAAATGACATAGGGCCAGATAAATCAATCAAAATCGTCGTATAACTGACGGTAATTAATGTGATGCCAGCTAAGCCTGCTTGTAAAAAAACGAAGATACGGTTGATCTTTAAAGGGGCTATACGCAAAATGCCTAAAAATATAATGCCCCAGATTAAAGAGATCGTGACTATAAGCAGTAGCCAGCTAGGGGCAGTTCTAAAGAAAGTGCCATTAACAGCATCATCTAAAGCAGTCGCTAAGATTTCATTATCATCTTCTATCGATTTAACCGCAGTGGGTTTAATTTGGCCTATGCCTGGTGCAGAGACACCTAACACAACAAAGGCATTTTTAAGAGCCAATGCTTCTGGAGCATGTTCGTCCATGCTTAATACATCGGCGAATGAAAGACGTTGGTATGCCCCTTTTTTATTGCGCCAATTCAGGGTTAAGTCATCGGGTAAAGATTTCACCTCTAAGCCAGCCGACATCATGGTGGCTTTAACTATAGAAGGTAATTTGTAATTAGGTTCATTCCAATTGAGTGGATATGTTCTGACTATGCCGTCCTTGTCTGGGCGTTGGTCAGCCACACCCAATCTATCCATCATGGTGGGGAAAGCCGGATGAATTAGAGCGATGGTGGTGGACTCATCTTTATTAATCCATTCCACGCCATTTAAGTTGGCAACCTTAAACTTACTATCGGCATCGTTTTGAGGATTTAATCGGATTAATGGAAAGGCTATTGGTCTTATTAAACCGGCGGTCATTTCCATAGCCGCATCTGCATTTGGATTGTGCTTATCAAAATCCGACATCAAAACATTAAATAAAATAGCGCGGGCACCTAGGTCGGATATTTTTTGTATGCCATCAGCCAGCGTGTCACGTGGCCAAGGCCAATTACCTTTTGTTTTAGAGAGTAATGCGAGAGAGCGTTCATCGACATCAACAATAATGATGTCGTTAGCAGGCGCAGGGCTGGAAAATCTGATTTTTAATAAAGCGTCACTTTTGGAGCTGGATTTTCTTTCACTAATTTTATCTGCGATGAAAGAAGAAATGGCAAATGCAGTTGCTGCTAAACCAATAATGATGAGTGTTCTAGTGTCATAGCGTCTAGCTGCGCCGGCAATGCTAGATTGAATCGTAAGTTTTAAGCCTAGTAGTGTTTTTATCAGTGTTTTCAATTTTATTATTTTAAGAATTAATTCGTATCAATTAGGTAAGTATTTAAATATTACTCCTCCTAATCATAGTCGCAGATAATGACCAACTTATGTCTAATGCAGTGACGATTTGTTTATTTTAAAAATAATCCTAAATTATAAAACTATCTTGATATTAAGAGTTTATTGTCGGACACTGTCGACCGTATAAATTTTAAGCCCTAAGAATTATTAAATAAGCAATCTTTTAATTGAAAGGCAAGTTTTACATGTTATCTAAACATATCTCCTCAGTCCTGGCTCCCGTATTACTCATCTCATTATCTCTTTCTTCTTCCGTACAAGCTCAAAATAAGGGTAGCGTGCTAGGTTCTATGGAGAGCTGGTGCAAACAACAAACTGCCGTTTTAGGAAATAAAAAGGTTGATCCTGCTTTAGTCGCTACTCTGATTAAAGAAGAATTTAATGTAAAGGAAATGGTGTCATTGCAAGACGCCTTTATTCAATCATTGAATAAGACCACAGATTCAAAAGCATTCGTTGGTGCTGCATATTGGCGCTCAACATTTGAAACGGTCAAAGTCCGTACTTTGTATGATAGTTTTTTAGCTTTTCCTGAGCCTGATATTTTGGCCATGATTATTGAATTGTCTAAAAAATCAGGTGATGCACAGATTAAAAATGATGCACGTATGGCGCTGGCATTTTTGCATTTAGCAGCACCACAAATTTCTATCAAACCAGATCGTTGGTCTGAATTAGTTAAACAAGTAGGATCTGAGCATTGGACTGCATTGACCTTCCGTGCAAGATTAGCTGCATTTGGCGAACTCGGTACTAAACAAGAAATGCGTACTGCTATGGGTTTGTTAACGCAAGCAGGTAATAAAAAAATGGAATATATTCAGTCGCGCGGACGTTTTGAGTGGGATAAAAATAATTATGAAGTCCCTTACAATCAATTAGCTTTTGCAGTAACCAAAAGCATGCCAGGTCAATTCCCTGCATTTGAATCGTTCAATGAAACTTTCCAAAAAATTGAAGTCGCACAAAGACAATATTACAGTCGCTATCCTTCAACCCGTGCCGGTAAGTTAGGTCAGGCAGCACATAAATTTAATGAAGAATCTGCTGCTTTAGGTAAGAAGGTAGTCGAGTTAAGTCAAAACGCGAATGCTTTGCAAGGTACCTTAGCTTCCTATGAATCGCTGACCTCAGTTAAAAAGGGTGATAAAGAGACCTACGGTAATGTGGATCCGCAGTCTGAAGCTATGCTACTCACGATGTATCAACAATTAGGTGATCTCGCACCTGAACAAACTAAGTTGCTGGAACAAGCGCAACAAAAACGTTATGCAGCACAAGGTTTGATCGCTGAAATGCAGATGGATTTAGCCAATCAGTTATTCGGTGGAAATGGTCAGCAAAACCAACAAGGCCAACAAGATGATTTGATGGTGAGAGCTGCAACGCTGACTCCTGCAATGGCCGAAGCGCAAAACGCTTTAATCAGAAGTTGTGTGTTTGCTGCTAAATGGGAACAGGCTATGCGCGCAAAAAATGTGGCAGTACCTGATAAGAAAAAAGTGGCAGAAGATCTCGCTAAAGATTCAGGTAAATGGTAATTGCGTATGAAATTTATTAAACGTAGAACGCTGCTAAAAGCAGCAGCTGGTTGGGTAGTGGCTTCAGGCGTACCTGGATTTTTGCCAGCCTATGCAGCTGATCGTTCAAAGCCGAAATCTGCGCCAGTATGGGCAGGCTTTGGTTTGAATGGTGGCCCTGCTCAAGCACGCTATGAATTAACACGTCGTTATCTACAAAAAAAACGTGGTGGTGTTTCGATTAGCGATACGCAAGCATTCAAGTTTATGAATGATGCGTTGAAAGAGCAATTGACTAAATTAACTCCGCAGTTAGTCGTCTTTAAACCTGAAGTCAAATTAGGCGAAGATTATTTGCTGGGTATGGCGCATGACTATGAAGCATCGACTGCGATACGTCGTGTTGATTTAAAAGAGCCCACCATCGATGGCTCTATCGTGACTTTCTTAGCAGGCGTGGGGCTGATTCTAAATTACGAAAAAAGCTCTGGCTGGCGCATTGTGTCGTCTTTCTCATTCGTGACGAGAGATACACGCAAAATTCCAGATGTGAGTAAAGCCAGTGAAAATGCAGTGGACATGCTGGGGGATTCTTACTTAGTCCATGCAACTGCATTTGCAACTTTTCTAGGTCGTTTTGGTAAGTGGAATGCTGGCTATAGTCCAAATTATTTTGCGCGTGTGACAAATTCTAAAGTGACCGAGGGTGCACTCGCTCAATTGCAGGAATATAAGTTGGATCAAAAATTCAACGCAGATTTTCTAGGCTTTCAAGCCAGTGCAGCCATTTGTGACGGCTTAGATATTCCTATGCTGCCATTCAAAGAAAATGATGCGCTAGCAAATCGTTACGCGACTAAATTTTCTGAGAGCTTGATCACACAAGATAAAATCACTATACCCGATGCTGATCTTGAATTTGAAGTGGTATTGATTAAAGCCACCAAAGAAAAAGTGCCGAGTCGTCAGCAAGGGATTATTTATCTCAAGCGTCGCATCATTATTGGTGTGCGAGTATTTGATAAAACATCGGGGCAGCCTGAAAAGATTTTGCAAGTTGTGGCTGGTGCACCAGAAGATAGTGACATCATTCGTTACGATCAGCCTGATGATGACAATCCTGATAGAGATTTTGTTTTCTTCGATCGTTTGTTATATCGCACGCTGAGTGGGCTTATGAAAGGCATTGCAAAAAATGATGCGGAAATGATTACATCACTAGGTGTGAACTATGACAGCATTAAAGAAGCGATTCCTAAGGTTTTAAAACAATGCGCAAATGCGCGATAAATTTTTCTCTATTTATTATTTTTGGTGAGATCGCTATGTTAAGAAAATTATTCTCTAGTTTTGCAGTGCTCGTTTTATTAGTCAGTATTGCTGGCTTTGCTCAGGCACAGCAAAAATTTGTACGTGGACAAGGTACAGGTAAAGATAAAAAAGAAGCCATGGTTGCGGCTAAAAAATCAGCTTGGAACAATTACAAAGCTGAGATCGAAGGCGCTAAATTAGACAATGTGCTGGCAAATGAAAAGCTGCTATTAGAAAATTTAGATGATTTGATGATAGATATTACTGTTGCCAATGAAGAGTGCAAGTCAGGTGAATGCGTTATACGCATTAAGGCAACCGTGAATGAAAATCAAATTGAAAGCAAATTACGCTCGATTGCAAAAGCGGGTGGCAAAAATGATGCTGACAAAAAAGAAGGTGAAGACGATGTGGCTTTACTCGTCATGGCGCGTGTGATTGATGTTAAAAAATCATTTGATAAACGCGTAACCAAGAAAAAGCAATCTACTGAAAGCACATCAGGTACGAACTCCAGTAAAGATTCAGGTGATTCAACTGAGAATTCAACTTCTGAATCGAATACAGATACTTCATCTGTTACTACTTCACGTACCGATGTCACCAGTGGCACATCCGAGAAAAAGGGCGCTGAACTGACTTACAAGCCTTGGTCTGAAATGGCTGACTTGCAAAATCGTATCAGTGAGACTTTGCGCGTGAATAAAATCGATATCTCTATGTGGAGCGAATTGGTAGCAGATTGCAAATTGCCGCCTGCAGAAAAATTCTCTGAAATCTATGCAGATTCGCCAACGGGTGGATTGCCAGATAAATTCATGGCAGATATTTTCACAAGATTGAAAGAGTGCAAGATAGGTAAATTCGTTATCGCGCAAATTTCCTTAGACGGTACACGTAAAGATGCTGATACTGGTTTAACCATGGCAAGTGGTAACGTTAACGTACAAGCCTATAGCCTGACAGGCCGTCGTAGTAAACAGCTCGGTGCAGCTAACCGTACGACAGATGGTCGTGCCGCTGAAGAATTAGATGCACAGCGTAACGCTTTGAAAAAATCTGCTACGCAAGCTGCTGATGCCATTATTAACCAAGTCAATCTGCGTTAACGCATGATCGCTCGTTGAGGAAAATGATGACTACTTCATTACGATGGATGCGCTGTTTATTTGCTTCGCTGTTATTGCTGTCATTGCATGTGCATGCACAAGGCAAGATTGAAATCATAGACGTGACTGTAGTTGGTTACGGTAAGGACATCAAACTTGCTACGTTAGATGCACTAGATAACGCTGTTTCACAAGTGACAGGTGCACATATGGAATCTGCTACTGCATCAGAGATGCAGCAGCAGGTGAAAGATGGGAATGCTACCAATAGTGAAAGCTTTAAGCAAAACATCAATAAGCTTTCTAAAGGGGTAGTGAAGAGTTATCAAGTTCTAGAGCAGGGTAAGGATGCAGATTCGGGACAAATGATGGTCAAGGTTCAGGCGCAAATTCCGCGCTATGAACAGTCTGGTCAAATGAAACGTCTGCGTTTAGCTGTTACCCCCATTTCTATTGTGAATGGCTTATTAGATGATGCGTCTGCTATTCAATTTGCAGAACAACTCTCTGCTGGTACAGAAGCGTATTTAACGCAAACACGCCGCTTCGCGATGTTAGACAGACGTAATAGCGGCGCTGTCGAAGATGAAAAAGGCTTGATCCGTAAAGGTGATATGTCGATTGAAGAAATGGTTAAGCTCACTGCTAAAGCAGCGAGTGATTACATTGTTGTCTTAGTCTTAAAAGATTTTTCTCAAAATGCAGAAACCATTACGCGTCCGAATGGTCGTGAAATGGAACGCATCAATATGCCTGTCACAGTGGATATACGTGTAATAGACGTACCTACGCATCAAATTAAATTTGCACAAACCTATAATCATCGCGGTCGTACCGTAACTGGTAAAACGATAGGCATGCATGCAACCGATATCGCACAAGAGATAGGTGAAACCATTTTAAATGCGATTTATCCGATTGCTGTGATCGCAACCGAAGGTAAAACCATGACCTTGAATCAAGGCGGCATTACTGTTAAAAATGGTCGCAAATATAAATTAGTAAAGTTGGGTGCACCTATGGTGGACCCTTATACCAAAGAGTCACTTGGCCGTCAGGAAAGTGATGTTGGTGTCGTAGAGATTACTGCAGTGACTTCTCAAATGTCGACTGCAAAATTAATTTCCGGCTCTGAAGAAATTTTAGAAGGTGGTAGTTTGCAACTAAGACCACTACCTAAAGGGGTAGTTGAAGATGCTGCCAAATCAGATGCAGGTAAGTCTGACTCAGCTGATGATGACTATGCACCTAAAAAGAAAAAATCTAAAGATAAAGATTGGTAGATCTAACATCATACGTACCTACTATTGGTGCGTATGAGATCAATCACTGTCTGCACTATTCAATTCAATGAGTAAAAAAACCTGAGGCTTTATGGCGCACTATCGTTATTTTTCTCCTGTACTACTTTTTTTGCTGCTCATTTTTTCGTCTGCAGTAATACAAGCGCAAACGCTGAAAGAAAATACAGGGCTCTTTGATAAACCCGATGGTGCTAAAACTGCAGATGCAAAAGCAGGAACGCCACTGAAAATCACAAAACGCCAAGGATTTTGGGTGGAAGTGGATGCGGGTGGTAAGAAGGGTTGGGTAAAGCTCGGTGTAGTCAACATGGCTTCAACCACCGGTGGCTCTGTAGCTTTAGATACAGGACGTACAGGTAAGGGCAACATCGTGTCGACTTCTGCTGCGCGTGGCCTGTCTGCAAAAGATCTGTTGCAAGGTAAGCCTGATCCTCAAGCTGTCGTGAAATTAGAAAGCTATGTGCTTGATGCTACTGTTGTGCCGTCATTTAGAACGGAAGGTGGCATTCATCCTTTAACTGAAAAAATTGCTCTAACGGCGCCACCTGCTGAACCAGCAGCCAAATCTGAAGCAAAGCCTGAAGAGAAAAAAGCTACCGAAACAACTGCCGATGAAGACTATGACACTCCTAAGAAAAAGAAACGTAAAGATGACTGGTAAACACACCCTACAAACATGCTTGCTCGCTGCTGCATTATTTTCTTTACCTGCGCTTGCTGCGAATAGTGATGAAGAAAATGTAGGGCAGTCTGCTGCTGCAACCATTTTAGGTGCCGCCCCCTTAGTGGATGCTGCGCCTGTCCAGCGCTACTTGAATTTAGTGGGTAATTCTGTTGCTGCTGTCACAGGATCCAATTATCGTTGGCGTTTTGCTGCTGTCAAATCTGATGGCATTAATGCCTTTGCAGCTCCAGCAGGTTATGTACTCATTAGTAGTGGCTTATTAAAACTCATAGAAACAGAAGATGAGTTGGCATTTATTTTGGCGCATGAAGTTGCACATGTCATTCGTAAACATCACTACACGGTGGTGCAACGTCAGCGTTTAGTAGAAAAAGCTGCGAAGAATTTACAAGAAATGAGTAAAGACGAAGAGGGCGACAAAATTGCCGGGCTGAGTAGCCAAATGTATGCACGTGGTTTAGATAAAGGCGCAGAGTTTGAAGCGGATCGTATGGGTGTAGAAATCATGACGCGTGCTGGTTATGATCCTGCGGCAGCGTTGAGCGTACTTGAGAAATTAATGGCCTTGCAGGGTAATGATCCTCGCGCAGAGTTATTATTTTCTACCCATCCTTCTCCAGCCACGCGCATGGATAAATTACTAGCAAGTGGCTTAGATAAATTACCGCGACCCTCTGCCCCAAGTGATGCAAGCTTAAAGCGTTTTAATAATTTTCATAAACAGCTGTAAATTGAAGTTATCCTTGCTGCCGAGTTAATACTGATTTGTATCCACAATTCACTCGGCAGTAGCCTGTTAAAATTGCTAGGTCTGAGTTGCATTAAGGCGCGCAATGACTTCATCCCAGTTCGATTCAACATCCCGCCACGTGCTTACCCTAGCTAAAAAATGGCTGCGGTCATGGCGTGCTGCGCTTGCATTATTTTTATTGGTGATTGCTTATGTCGCTTTGATTGGCATTCATATCGATGCGGGTCCTTATCAAGAAAAAATCTCTACCCTTCTATCAGAAAAATTAGGACGCTCGGTTCGTGTGCAAGGTGCACTCAAGTTGCGTATTAGTCTTTTCCCTGCCGTATTGATCCGTGATGTACGCGTTGCACAGCCTTTGAATTTTGAAGGCGAAGATTTTCTGCAAATTGGTGAGATCAAAATTGCTCTTGATTTGCTCCCTTTACTGAATAAGACAATTCGTGCTGAAGAATTATCCGGTAAAGACGTTAAAGTCTTGTTACAGCAGCAGGTGAGTGGAAAAAATAATTGGACGTTTGATCTTCCTGAAGATAAGTCAGAAACAAAAGAGCAAGATGCTGCGTCGGAAGCACTGTCTGTTGAACAGCTTGCGGCTAGTATTGATATAAAAAAAATTGCACTTACTGATTTACAAGTGACGTATCGCGGTGTGAATGGCAAAGCTCAGCATTTTGCACTTGATACATTTGAAGCTGCAGTGCCAGCAAATGCTGGTTTACATGCCACTGCAAGTGGTCGTATTGATGACGATCTGCCTTATCAATTACAAATCAAAGGTGGATCCCTGGTTTCACTAGTAGCAGGACGTGAACCATGGCCAGTTTCTATTCAATTAGAATTTATAGAGAGTGTTTTAAACATCAATGGCAATATTGGTGAAAAAAATTCTAGTTTGCGATTCGGTTTGGGTACGCCTGATTTAGCTAAATTTGGACGTTTATTAGAAATTGATTTGCCGAATGCCGGTGCGGCTGGTATTGGAGCGTATTTAAAAGTCGCACCTGGTGAAATCACTTTGACTGATCTTTCTGGCATGTTAGGTAAAACTGCCATGCAAGGACAACTCAGTATTGATATGAAAAAAGAGCGTCCACGTTTAAGTGGCAAGCTTGTCATGTCCACATTGGACTTACGTCCTTTTCTTGGTCAAGATCAGGAAGACGATGATCCTCCTACTGATTTGCGTGCTTTGTATCAGAGTCTTGAGCATGCAAGTTTTGATTTACAAGAATTAAAAAATGTCGATGTTGATGTAGAGATGAAAGTAGATCGTTGGTTGAGTTTACCTGGTGACATCAGCCAAGCAGGATTACGATTGAAACTCGAGAAAGGTAAACTCGCCTTGCCATTACAGGCGAATGTAGCAGGTGTTCCACTGAAAGGTGAGATCACGGTGGATGCTACGCGCGCTAAACCAAATTTCAAATTTGATTTCGGTGGTGAACGTGCTGATATAGGTGGTTTAGCTGAATTTCTCACTGGTGTGAAAGGTATAGAAGGCAAGTTAGGTAAACTTAATTTACAACTTGCTTCAGAAGGTAATCGTGGTAGTGATTTAATGCGCGCACTTTCTGTGCGACTTGAATTACAGAATAGTCGTTTGAGTTACGGTAATGTGCAAGGTGGTAAACCGGTAGGCTTCACTGTTGATCAACTGACTATCGCGCTGCCTGAAAGTAGTCCATTACAAGGAAATTTACGCGGTTCACTATTAGGTAATCCTATCGATGCACAGCTACACGGTGGAGATCTTGTCACGAGTATGTCATCGGGTACAACACCCATAGAACTCATTGCGCAATCTAAAGGATTGACAGCACGCATAGCAGGAAATCTGAATGCAAATCAACAGCAGGCAGATCTCAGCTTTAGCGTGGGAGCAGAGCGTGCAGGTGAAGTCGCATCTTGGTTTGGCTTACGTCCTAGTGCGGATGCTCCGCTAGCCTTAGCTGGACAAGTCAATACTGCAGGGGATAACTGGAAGCTATCGAATTTAGTAATGCAACTTGGACGCAGCAATATGTATGTAGATGTGGCTAGGACTTTACAAGCAGGAAGACCACATTTGCGAGTTCTATTGGATGCATCAAATATCGATAGCGCAGAACTAGACTCATTGATGTCAATTGCGCCATCAACGAATAACAAACCAGAAAAATCTAAGTCAGATACATCATCAGCCGGAAGTGCTTCGCTAGACATCCCCATACTGCCGCAAAAAATCATATTAGATGATGCTGATCTCAACATAAGAGTGCGCTCTGTTGAAGGGGCAAAGATAGCGATACGCGATTTGCGATTTGATGGACATATACGCAATGGCTTTATGCAAACCTCGCCATTTCATGCTGAACTTGCTGAGACAGCATTTGATGGTGCTGTCATGCTGGATTTACGTAATGATGCACCACGTGTGCAATTATGGTTATCTGCAGAAAATGTGAATGCTGGTCGCATTATGCAACAGTTAAAGCTTGCGAATGATATGCAAGCATCACTAGATCATGTGGGCTTTTATTTGGATAGCCAATCTAGTCAATTATCTGGTCTGATCGCTCGTGCGCAATTGCAAGCAGAACTATCCGGCGGCAAACTGAGTTTGCAAGATAAAAATACCAAGTCCACTATCAATATCGCGGTGAATCAAGGCGCTTTAATTGCTGCGCCTGGTGAAAAATTGAAATTATTCATTGCAGGTAATTTGGATGACACCCCTTTAGAGATCAACATACAAACTGCGTCTGCGAAAGATTTAATTAATCCTGCATTACGCGTGCCATTTGATCTGGTTATCAAAGCAGTGCAAACTGAATTAACACTCAGCGGTAGTTTAGATAGAAATATTGAATCACGCGATGTTGAGCTTGCATTGAAGGTGCAAGGTCAGAAGCTCAATCATTTGGATAAAATTTTCAAAGTCGCGTTACCTCCATGGGGGCCATGGTCAGTCGGTGGACAGTTCCGCATGTCGAATCGTGGCTATGAAGTAAAAAATCTGCGTTTACAAGTCGGCAGCAGTATATTAAATGGCCGCGGGCTAATGGATACCGAGAGCGGTCGCTCTAAGTTAGATGTGGTGCTAAATGCACCCTTGATTCAATTAGAAGATTTTCCGACTCAGGGTTGGACTGCAACCGGCAATAGTGTAGAGCAGATACCTGATAAAAAATCAGCAGATCGTGATGCAATCAGTAAAAAAGCAACACAAGCGAGTGATCAAGTGCAGAGCATGTTAAGTCCAGCTACATTGCGCAAAATGAATGCAACATTGGCGGTAGATGTTGAACGTGTGATGTCAGGCAAAGATCAAATGGGAAATGGTAGCTTACGAGCTCGCTTGCAAGATGGTCGTGCTGAGATAGGGCCGGTCAAGATTGCAGTGCCAGGTGGTGCAGCGAAGTGGTCATTATCTTATGAGCCTACAGATAAAGATGTACAAGCTGATCTTAAAATTGATATCGATAATTTCGAATACGGAATTTTAGCGAGACGAATTAAGCCCGACTCCGATATGAAAGGTAAGCTTACAGTGCATGTGGATGTGGCGGCACGAGCACCACGCTTGTCTGAGATTTTAAAAACAGGTAAAGGAACGATAGAGTTTGCTGTCTGGCCTGAGAATTTAAAATCAGGTGTGTTTGATATGTGGGCAGTGAATGTATTGGTCGCTTTATTACCTACACTAGATGATAGTAATGCATCGAAAGTAAATTGTGCTATTGGTCGTTTTACCTTAGATCAAGGCAAGCTACAGCAAAAGTCTTTAATTATTGATACCAGTGAGATGCGCGTGACTGGCAATACATCTGTTAATTTCACTGATGAGAAACTCGTCATGCGCTTGCAGCCTCAAGCAAAGACATCGCAATTTCTAAGTTTATCTATACCGATAGAAGTGAAAGGGCAGTTTGATAAATTTTCAGTAGGGCCGAATGCAGGTGATGTATTAGAGACGGTGGTGAGACTTGCGACTTCTGTAGCGTGGGTGCCGTTAAAAAAATTAGTCGAACCAAAAATGCCGACAGACGGTAGTGATGTCTGCGTACTCACTGCAGCGCAGTAAACTTATTCAAATAATTAGTAGCGTGTGACGAGTATGATGCGAAATGATCGTGGTTCTATAGGATGGAATACTTGGTAGGGTCCATTCAATTTCGTATGTGCTACTGTGTTATTACCATTTGCATCTCTGCCTGTATATGTATCTACCGCATAATCAATCGCAGAATGCTCACTATTCAAGAGATTAAATCCAACAAGCTCGATCTTGGTGTCTTTATTGACGCGATAGCCTAATTTCCCATTCACTGTCGCAGTTGAATTTGAACGTAGTGCATTATCTTCAGTCAGTGGTCGTGGACCAAAATAACGCAGTTGCAAAGAACCTGAATAAGGTCCCTGGTTATCAACAATGGCTGAAACCGATGCCACACCTTCTACGGCACCTTCAATGAAATTACCTCCACCATTTGTGCTCGGATCTCTAAAGCGTGCTTTAGCATAAGCAAAATCTGCATCAATGGTAAGCCACTTAGTAGCTTTGAAGTAGTTGTTGAATTCAAATCCAGTGCGACGACTACGACGGCCTGAGTCTTCAGTCAAACCAGAATCACCGATATAAACAATTTCAGAAGCACTATCTAATTGAAACAAGGCGAGGGTAGTTTGCAATCCATTAATAACTTCTGTTCTAACACCTACTTCTTGACCAAAGGTTTTTACTAAGCCATCAGCACGTGTACCAGTGCCTGATGTCACACCGCGTGCATCGTTCGAGTGATAGCCACTTCCAATGCTGTAATAATACTCAGTACTCGCCCAAGGGCCAAAGACAACATTCAGTTTAGGACTAGCGATAAAATCACTGATGTTGGCAGTATTATTCACGCCAGTAGAACTGGTTAATCCTAGATTATTAAAACGGAAGTAATCGCCTCGCAGTCCTGCCACAGTTCTAAACCAGTCATTCCAATGTACGTGATTTTCTGCATACAGACCTATACTGCTTTGATTGATGTGATCAGTTCGGCATTGAGCAATTTGTCGATTAGGATTTAATGGGTCACTACACTGTGTATTTAAAGCGCCGTTTTGAACACGTGCCGTCGTACTACCTAGCGCATTATGAATATTATCGTTTTGGATTTGTATGCCCAAGGTGTTAGTCGCTTCTTTACCTAAACCTTTTACATCCCAGCTACGCGCCACATTCAAACCTGAAGTCACGCGACTATCACGCTGGTTGAATTGACTTGTTGGTGCATATTCAAAATTCGAATACAGATCAAGAAAATTTTGAATCACATAAGCTTGCGCTAACCAAGTTCCGCCTGCATCTGCTTGGCGCCATTCACCTGACAAGCTATAACGACTCGCGTTCGCACCGGAGGATGTATCCATCGATCCCCAACGCGAGATCAAGCCTTGTTTGTAATCATTAAAAGGAATTTGATCGGTGGAATTCCATTTACCCGAATAAGCCATCGCAGTCAGATTAAATCCGTTAGCGGATGTACCTTCTGAATAACGCAGTAGGCCATTGTATTTGCGATAGTTATCAGGTGTATCCCAAGGGCCATTGTAATGAGATAGCTCTAATGCATAGAGTAGATTCCCATCATGAAATTTTGGCGCATCTGCTAGTAGAGTTCGGTAGTAACCGTTTTGTCCTATTCCAAAACTAGCTAAACCTTTATCTATCTTATCGCTGTAAAAAATATTCGCAGAACCTGCATTCGCAAAATCACCTTCTGCTGCGTAGTACGGACCTTTACGATAATGTACAGATGAAATCAACTCAGGAATGATGGGATTTAAATCAGCCCAACCCTGACCATGTGCATGACTACGTTGATTGATAGGCATGCCATCTAAAGAGAGTTTGAAATCTAATCCATGATCAAGATTAAAACCACGCAAAAAATATTGATTGGCTTTGCCTTCACCACTGTGTTGACTCACGATGAGACCAGGGACAACTTCTAGCACTTCACCAGTTCGTGCTACCACGCGATTATCAATTTGTGCTTGACCAACTGCACCTTCATTAGCAGAGTCGGCAACACCTAATAAACTGTAACGCGAGCCTACTACCTCAACTTCAGGTAAGACACGAATGTCATCCGCTTGCGCGCATGGGAGGGCAAATGCTGTGAGAAAGAATTGACTCAAAAGCGTTAGCTTAGGAAGTGCGCGGTGTTTCATAAATGCTAACGTTAAGGCTAGGCTAGTGATTGAAGAATGGATGAATTATCAGATCGTATATTCAAAAGAGCATGATCGCAATGATTGAATTGACTACGACGTTTGTATTCGATAAAGACTGGTTTTAGCTAGCGTAATGCGGCGTAATGGTGCAAAACAAACTGTTAAAAATCAAGATTGCTTAGCACTTGCAGAGTCTATAGCCGCAGACAATTTCGTAAACATTTGATCTCGGCCAGCCAGATCAAGCAAGCCTGCACGTTCGAGTTTTTCTGTAACGAGTGTATTCGCTTCAGCCAACATAATGCGTATATGTCTTTTTTGTAGATCGAGCATGACATGCTCTAATTTGCCAATCGCTGTCATATCGACAAAAGGTACGCGGCGCAAACTGATGATCACGACACGTGGATGACTATTTGTAAAAGTGAGCGCGCGTTCAAATGATTCAGCTGCTGCAAAAAAGAAGGGACCATCAATCCGAAAAATCATCACGTCTTTGGGCAATGAAGTGATTTCACCTGATTGATTTAAAGGATAATCTTCTTCGGGTAAGGCTGACACTTCTACACTTGCAGCCATGCGACGTAAGAAATGCAAAGTCGCTAAAATCACACCGATGTTGACTGCGACTACCAGATCCACGAATACAGTTAAGAACAAGGTAACGAGCAGAATGACGACATCAGCACGTGGTGCGCGACGCAGCATACTCATGACACGATGCATCTCACTGAGATTCCAAGCAACCACAAATAAAATCGCAGCTAGAGTCGCAAGCGGAATATGGGATGCAAGAGGTGCTGCAAACACTATCACTAATACTAACGTGACTGCATGAATGATTCCTGATAAAGGGCTATTACCACCGTTACGTATCGAAGTCGCGGTTCTTGCAATAGCACCGGTGGCGGCAAATCCACCGAATAAAGGGGTGAGAATATTGGCGATACCTTGTCCGATTAATTCTTGATTCGAATCGTGACGCGTACCCGTCATGCTATCTGCAACGACTGCTGATAAGAGAGATTCAATTGCACCTAACATCGCAATCGCGAACGCAGGACCTATGAGTTCAACGATATGTGTAAAGGTGATGACAGGCCATTGCAATGTTGGTAGATCACGCGGTATTTCACCAAACATGCTACCTATGGTGGCCACACCTGCAAACTCAAAATGAAATTGCATTAAACCTGCAAATACCAAGGCAAGCAAAGGACCGGGTGCGCGTTTTATAAAAGGTATGCGACTACTAAAAATCACAATTAGCAGCGAAGCCAAACCCATTAAGGTAGTGGGTAAATGTAATGCATTGAAGGACTGGAGCAGATGCCACAGCTTGTCATGAAAATGCAAACCCGATGAACTAGGTAAACCAAAAAAATAAGACCATTGACCTACCCAGATAATCACACCGATACCTGCAGTGAAGCCAACAATGACGGGATCAGGAATAAATTTAATAATATTACCTAAGCGTGCAACGCCGAGCAAAACAAGTATGCAACCTGCAAGCAACGTCGCGATTTGTAAACCTGCGTAACCGTGGGTGGCTGTGATGCCCGCGAGTACCGCAATGAATGCACCGGTTGGACCTGCGATTTGCAAGCGACTGCCACCAAACAATGAGACTGCCAGACCCGCAACAATAGCGGTATAGAGACCCTGTTCAGGCTTGGCACCCGAGGCAATCGCAAACGCCATAGCGAGTGGTAGCGCCACAATACCCACCGTCATGCCAGAGACGATATTAGCTATCCAATATTTACGTTGTAGTAGGCCAGCACGTTGCGCTTCGAGTATGGCGATCACGATAGATGAGCGTGGTAAGGAAAACTTGATTGTAAACCCTAGTAGGGAAAAGACTTTGTTTTGGGTTGATCGCTATGATTTATTAATACAATTTTTTGAGTTTTAATCTTACGCAAATAAATCAATCAAGTAGGGCGCAATGCATTGCGCCGCATGGTAAGCATGTTCAATGAGAAAATTTTTAATTTAAATACTTTAACAGATATGAATTTATTTCCATACGGCGCAATGTATTGCGCCCTACGAAGCTATTCTCAATTTTACGTATTGTCGGATGATTACGCTCCGCTAATCATCCCTACAACATCTTCATATATTTTTAGGTTTGGTAGGGTTGATTAGCGTAGCGTAATCGTACGAAAATCAATAACATGATTGAGCACGGTAGGTACGATTAGCGAAGCGTAATCGTACGCAAATAAAAAAATTATTTCGCAGCTGTAGAACTTTGCGTTTGTTGTTGCACGCATTCCAAGGTACGTGCCCAAAAGACTTCGCCGTTGCCGCCATAACGAGATGGTAAGCGCAACATTTTTTTATGTGTTGCTGCTAATGCGGCTGCTTTGCTTGCATTTAATAAGCCTAATTTTTCTAATTCGATGTAGGCATAACAATTCGCTTGTATTTCATCAAGTTGATCATTTTTTGCATGGCCACACTCATGATAAAAAATAAAATCGGCCATATGTGGATCACGTTCCAACATGCCTTTGTAAACCACATTGTCAAAATAAATGACAGGCCAACCTTGTTCATCATTGCGTACTACGGCTGCTGCGCCACCCAGTTCAGGATGTCGATCACCACTATCGCCATGGCCTAACCATATTTCATTAGCAGGTTTGGTTTGTCCATTCCGTTCAATCATGCAGGCAACCTTCACGCCATCAGAACGTTCGAATGACCATGCTGCAGAACTTTGCGTGATGATTACGATTGCAGCTAGAGTTAAGCAATAACGAAAGAGTTCACGCAGCATGGTCATCAAGCTCATAAGCTAGGGTTGATTTTGAAAGCCAGAGACAGGCAATGATGGTGCACTAGCAAATTGCGCAGGGACTTCGCCAGTCAGCGTATGAAGAAATGCAACGATGTGAGCTACATCGCTATCATTTAATTTCTGACCTAACTGTACACGCGCCATGACACGTACCGCATCTTCTAGACGTGCAACCGAACCATCATGAAAATAAGGAGGTGTCATTGCGACATTACGTAGTTGAGGCACTTTGAAGATATAAGTGTCCTCTGGTTTTTTTGTGTCATGAAATTTACCTTTGTCGCGACCTTGCAGCAGTTCCATTTCTTTGCTGCCTGTAGCTAACCAATAATCTTCTACGATGCCAAATTTTTGATAGCTCTGGCCACCAACGGTTGCGCCGTTGTGACAACCTGCGCACCCTGTAGAAATAAATTTTTCTAAGCCGAGTTTGGCTTCTTTACTAATTGCGTTTTGATCGCCTTTTAAATATTTATCAAACGGAGCAGGTGTGAGCAATGTGCGTTCAAATGCACCGATTGCGGTTGCCCAGTTTTCTG
>CANGLD010000005.1 GCA_947454475.1 Oxalobacteraceae bacterium | reverse complement strand
TTGGCGGAGACGGAGAGATTCGAACTCTCGATACAGGTTTAAGCCCATATGCTTCCTTAGCAGGGAAGTGCCTTCGACCACTCGGCCACGTCTCCACTTGCAACCCTCAATACGGCAGGGATTTTGCAAAGGGTTGGATGATAGCTTTCAGCGCAGGTTTGGTCAATCTCAGGCTTTTTCCAGACCAAACGCTTTATGCAGCGCGCGTACAGCTAACTCCATGTATTTTTCGTCGATCAAGACAGAAATCTTGATTTCAGAGGTTGAGATCATTTGAATATTGATGTTTTCCTCAGCAAGCGTGCGGAACATCTGTGAAGCAATCCCGACGTGACTGCGCATGCCTACGCCCACTACAGAGACTTTAGACACCTTGGTGTCGCCAACGACATCAGCGGTACCAATCAAGGCTTTTACCTTCTCGTCCATGACTTTCATGGCTTTGTCGTAATCACCGCGTGGCACGGTGAAGGTGAAGTCGGTTTTACCTTCAGAGGACTGATTTTGGATGATCATGTCGACTTCGATATTGGCATCCGCAATCTGACCCAAAATTTGATAGGCGATGCCTGGACGATCTGGCACTGCTCTGACAGTGATTTTGGCTTCATCACGATTAAAGGCGATGCCAGTGATAGTGGCTTGTTCCATGTTTGTATCTTCCTCAAACGATATCAATGTGCCGGAGTTCGCTTCTTCTTCCAGCGGAATCAATGGATCAGTCAGCGATGAAAGCACGCGCGTTGGCATGCGATAGTTACCGGCGAATTCAACGGAGCGAATCTGCAAGACTTTGGAGCCTAGCGAGGCCATCTCCAACATTTCTTCGAAGGTGACTGTATTAAGGCGACGCGCCTCTGAGACTACGCGTGGATCGGTGGTATAGACACCATCTACGTCGGTATAGATCAGGCACTCCTGCGCCTTCAGAGCAGCTGCTACAGCCACGGCTGAGGTGTCAGAACCGCCACGTCCCAGTGTCGTGATGTTGCCCTTGCTATCGACGCCCTGAAAGCCTGTGATGATGACGATGCGACCAGCGTTGAGATCTTGTTTGACCTTGGCTTCATCAATCGATTCAATACGTGCTTTGGTATGCGCTGAATCCGTTTTAATAGCGACTTGCCAACCTGCATAAGAGACGGCTTGCTTGCCTATGGATTGCAGTGCCAATGCCAACAAGGCGACAGAGACTTGCTCACCAGTAGACGCCAACATGTCTAACTCACGTGGTTCTGGCTGCGTTGTGATTTCTTTAGCTAGTCCAAGCAGGCGATTTGTTTCACCTGACATCGCAGAGGGAACAACCACGATTTGGTGTCCTGCGTCATGCCATTTGGCGACGCGACGCGCGACGTTTTTAATGCGCTCTGTCGAGCCCATTGAGGTACCGCCATATTTATGAACGATTAAGGCCATTGCTGATGCTGGATATTGGCAAAATAAACCGTAGATTTTACATGTTGCAATGCAGAATGACAATCAGTCTGCACTGCTTCAACTAACCGACTGCTCCCATTTGACTAGGATGCCGCCACGCTCAGTAAAACAGCGTGTTGTGTCGATCCCCAATCCTGCTGCAAAAATCAACTCATCACCGAGGTATAACAAGGGCAACCATATTCTGTCTTGCGCAGGAATTTGAAACTCTTGAAACAAATTCTTCAGTGTGCGAGTCGGTCTTGCACGATCAGGTTTTAATTTTTCACTTCCACTGCGTGGCCGCACACTGAGTGGTCCTGCGCGCAAAGCTGCCGGATCTAGACCAGCCTCTTTTGACTCTTCAAATTTAATTTTGCCTTGCCACGCAGGTAGATCGATTTCTGATTCACCTCGCCACACCAAACTAATTATTTCTGTGGGTGGCAACTGCTTACTCTGTTCTTTAGTTGCCAGTAGTTGTTGCCCCCTGCGCTCAAAATAAAGCTCTGCAATTTCAAGCACAGGATGCGCTGCATTTGAGGTGTGCAACATTTGTTCACGCAATTGATCTAGTTGCGCACTACTCGGTGCATAGGTAGATAAGTCTCTTATCCAATACCGCAAGAGGTTATCAACGCGATCAACAGAAAGTGATTGTAATTTATCGAGAAAAACAATCGATCCCTCTGCACATTGCTCGAGATCAGAGTGTGCTAATTCATCGAGTAGCCGTTGTGCGCTTTGTATGTGCTTTGCACTACGTGTGAATTGTGTAGCAAAGCCAGGAAAATGTTTTTCTAATACAGGAGTAATCCATGTACGCACTGCATTGCGTTTATAACGTGTATCTGTATTCGACTCATCATCAATATGCGTTATTTCTAATGACGTTGCTAGGTGTTCTAACTGTTTACGTGTGAGTTGTAACAAAGGACGGCCAAGAGCGATACCGTCCTGTAGCAGTCCATGCTGTAACTGTATGTCTGCCATGCCCGAGAGTCCAGGTAAGCCGGAACCTCGCAACAACTGTAGTAGCACGCTTTCAGCTTGATCATCTTGATGATGCGCAGTGATGAGTAATGGTATGTGATGTTGTGTACAAAGTGAACTCAGCGCTGCATATCGTGCTATGCGTGCTGATTGTTCAATGCCATGCTCAGCCACATCGATTAAATTCACATGCTGCGCAAAAAAATGAATGCCTTCTTGCTTAGCAGTTGCAGCACAGTGCTCAAGCCATTCATCAGCATTCGGGCTAATCCCATGATGAATATGAAACGCATATAAAGTAATCTGCCGACTCGCACAAAAATCTTTTGCCAGATGCAGAAGCACAGACGAGTCTAGGCCACCACTGTATGCAACAGCGATTTTGCGTTCTGCTGAAACAACAACGCGCGTCAGAATTTCTTCTAACGCGCGTTCGAATGCAACAACAGACGCTGGGTAAGATTTACTCGGCTTGAGCGAGTTCCTTATATTTGCCATAGCTCATAAGTTTTTCGTGGCGTGCTGCGAGCAAGTCTTTCGTTTTCACACCTTGGAACTGACGCAAGGTGTCAGCTAATGTACGTTTCAACAAGACTGCCATTTGTTTCGGATCGCGATGCGCACCACCTAATGGTTCATTCACGATTTTATCAATTAGATTTAATGCTTTTAATCGATGTGCTGTGAGACCCAAAGCTTCTGCTGCATCAGATGCACGCTCTGCAGTTTTCCAAAGAATGGAAGCACAACCTTCCGGTGAGATCACGGAATAGGTTGCATATTGAAGCATGATGACAGCATCGCCTACTGCAATCGCTAACGCACCACCCGAACCACCTTCACCAATAATGGTTGCAATCAGT
The DNA here is from genome assembly GCA_947454475.1 of Oxalobacteraceae bacterium. Lineage (GTDB taxonomy): Bacteria > Pseudomonadota > Gammaproteobacteria > Burkholderiales > Burkholderiaceae_D > Pernthalerella. Next base: position 27,386 of record CANGLD010000005.1, on the reverse strand, counting down.
GGCACTTTAAGTTCTGCCATCACATACAGATTGTGTCCAATCGCTTCTGATTGACCGCGCTCTTCTGCATCAATACCAGGGAAAGCACCTGGCGTATCAACAAAAGTAAAAACAGGAATATTAAATTTTTCTGCCAGCTTCATGAGACGCATGGCTTTGCGATAACCCTCAGGCTTAGGCATACCAAAGTTACGCAATGCACGCTCTTTCGTATCGCGACCTTTTTGATGACCGATGACCATACAAGACTGGCCATTGAAACGCGCTAAACCACCGACGATAGAAAGATCATCGGCATAACTACGATCACCATGCAATTCATGGAAGTCAGTGAAGATTTCATTCACATAGTCCATGGTGTAAGGACGTTGCGGATGTCTCGCAATCTGTGAAACTTGCCAAGGCGTGAGCTTGGCGTAAATGTCTTTTGTAAGTTGCTGACTCTTTTGCGAGAGTCGGTCGATTTCTTCCGAAATATCGACTGCGGAATCATCCTGAACAAATCGCAATTCTTCAATTTTTGAATCGAGTTCTGCGATGGGCTGTTCAAAACCTAGAAACGTAATTTTGCTCACACTGCCTCCTTATGGTCAGACCTCTGACCTTGGGGTTGGGTACGGCGAAAATGCCATTTTTGCATCAAAGTGTCAATATTCTACCGGTACTGGATCCAAACTGCGCCAAAGATACCATGTTGCTACCGTTCTCCATGGTTCCCAGTTCGCCGCTACCTCGCGTAGATCACTGCGTGAGACAGGCTCACCTGAGAAATAATTAACGCTAATACCTTTTAAGAGCCCTAAGTCATCCAAGGGTAAAATATTTGGTCTTAGCAAATTGAAAATCAAAAACATTTCAGCAGTCCAGCGACCGATTCCACGGATGTGAATTAATTCTGCGATGACTTCTTCATCTTCCATCGAAGTCCAATCTGTCGCATGCACTCTTTTCTCTTTGAAATTGAGTGCCAGATCAAGGATGTATTCTGTCTTACGTTTAGAAAGACCACATGCCGCAATTTTTTCTTCACCAACACGTAGCATGTGTGCCGGCGTCATTTTTGGACAAACGAGCACCAACCTTTCCCACACGGTTTGAGCAGCTTTGACAGAGATTTGTTGTCCCACAATAGAACGAGCAAGAGTCACAAATGGATCTCCACGTCCTACCAACTGCAAATCTCCAAATTTAGGAATGAGCTTTTTCATGATGCGATCACGCTTCATGAGTTCAGCTTTAGCTTGATCCCAGTAATCAGGGGTTAACAACGAAGATGCTGTTTTCCTGACCATAGGGTTATGCTCTTCTCCACTCCGTGAGTCCACCGGGTTTGTCTTCAAGAACGATCCCCTTACTTAATAAGTCAGCGCGAATACGATCCGATTCGCTAAAATTTTTCTCTTGCTTTGCCTGTGCTCGCGCTGCAATCAATGCGAGTACATCATCATCCGCGATACCATCTTCCGCACCACCCGCTTGCAAAAACTGCTGAGGCTCGCGTACACACAATCCAATTACATTTGCCAAGCCTTTTAATTGCGATGACAACATCACTGAATGATGCTTGTTTACTTCACTAGCTAAGTCGAATAACACCGCAATCGCAATCGGTGTATTGAAATCATCATTCATGGCCTCAGCAAAGCGTTGTGCATAAGGCTCATTCCAATCAACCGGTGTGGTATTCGGCGCAGTTGTTTTTAATGCTACATACAATCTTGCTAAGGCAGTACGCGCATCATCAAGATGCGTATCAGAATAGTTTAACGGACTACGATAATGCGCTCTTAATATGAAAAAGCGAATTACTTCTGCGTCATATTTCTGCAATACCTCACGTATTGTGAAAAAATTTCCTAATGACTTGGACATTTTTTCATTATCAATACGCACAAAACCGTTGTGCATCCAATAATTAACAAACTGTTTTCCGCTAGCACCTTCAGATTGCGCGATTTCATTTTCATGATGCGGAAATTGCAGATCTTGTCCACCACCATGAATATCGAAATGCTGGCCTAATAAATCGCAAGACATAGCTGAACATTCAATATGCCAACCAGGTCGGCCACTACCCCACTTCGAATCCCATTTCACTTCTTGCGGTTCTTCGTCACGCGAAGCTTTCCATAAAACGAAATCTAGTGGATCACGTTTGGTGCTGTTCACATCAACGCGTTCACCGGCACGCAAATCATCTAAAGATTTTCCAGAGAGCTTGCCGTAGCCAGGAAAGTCACGCACTGAAAAATTAACATCGCCTTCTTTAGCTTGATAAGCCAATCCATTTTTTTCTAACGCAGCGATCAAATTCAGCATTTGTGGCACATAAGCAGTAGCACGAGGCTCATGATCAGGACGCTCCACACCCAGCGCGGCTGCATCTTCATGCATAGCGTCGATATAACGTTGGGTTAAAACAGAAATGGATTCTTTGTTTTCTACTGCACGTCGAATAATTTTGTCATCAATATCCGTAATGTTACGCACATAGGTCACATCGAATTGTTGCGTACGCAACCAGCGCTGAATCATATCGAACACCACCATGACGCGTGCATGTCCAAGGTGACAAAAATCATAAACCGTCATGCCGCACACATACAGGCGCACTTTTCCCGGCTCGATAGGAACAAAAACTTGCTTGTCACGCGCAAGCGTATTGTAGATTTTCAAAACACTCATGGATGAATCCAAGCGTGCCAAATGATTAGGTTCAAAACTAATAATTGGCGGGTTGGGTTTATTCGTAACCTGTAAGATCAACGTCTTACTTAGGCGTAGTTTGATAAAATGCGAGTAAGGCCACAGTATAACATTGAAGCCAAGGCCTTCTACTGTGCAGGCATCATCATCTCAAGAATTAATTGATAAACAAAAGGAAAACAACATGCGTATTTTGTCTGGACTTTGTTTGAAACTAGTCATTAGCAGTTTGTTAGCAATGGCTAGCATTTCCAGCCTTGCTCAAAATGCACCAAAAGTGGAAATGAAAACGAACATGGGTGAGATTGTTATTGAGGTTTACCCAGACAAAGCACCACTATCAGCGGAAAATTTTATTAAGTATGTGAAAGATGGTTTCTACAATGGCACTATTTTCCATCGCATCATTAATGGCTTTATGGTGCAAGGCGGTGGTTACGATAAAAACATGAAAGAAAAAACAACCCGTGCGCCCATTCATAATGAAGCAAAAAATGGTTTGAAAAATCAGCTTTACACTATTGCCATGGCACGTACTGCTGATCCGCATTCCGCTAGTGCACAATTTTTCATTAATGTGAATAACAATAGTTTCTTAGATTACCCTGGCCAAGATGGCTGGGGTTATGCTGTATTTGGCAAAGTTATTAAAGGCACAGAAGTGATAGAAAAAATGAAAGCTGTTGAAACAAACCGACGCGATCAACCTGTATCTGCGGTTGTTATTGAATCTGCACGTATCATCGAATAATATTTTTCATTCGTTTACATATCATCTCCATTCTCACAATTTAGTTAGGAATCTGTATGAAGGTCGCACTCACTACCAATCAAGGTAACATCACATTAGAACTAGATGCAGAAAAAGCACCGCAAACTGTAGAAAATTTTCTCGCTTATGTGAACTCTGGTCACTACAATGGCACGATTTTCCATCGTGTCATCGATGGTTTTATGATTCAAGGCGGTGGTTTTGAAGCCAACCTGAAACAAAAATCGACACGTGATCCTGTTGAAAATGAAGCATCCAATGGATTAAAGAATGTGCATTACAGTGTTGCCATGGCACGTACATCTGATCCGCATTCTGCTACTGCACAATTCTTTATCAATGTGAATGACAATGAATTTTTAGATTATCCAGGCTCGGATGGCTGGGGTTATTGTGTATTCGGCAAAGTTACAGAGGGTACGGATGTAGTGGACACGATAGGCAGCATGAAAACCGGTCGCAAGAGCATGTTTACTGACATGCCTGTAGAAGAAGTTATCATTGAAAAAGCTGAAGTCATTTAATTCACGCATGAGCGCGGCATTCACCTCATTGCAAGACAAACAAGCGCAGCCCCACTGGGCTGCGCTTTTCATATCTGACTTGCATTTATCACCCGATATGCCGCACACAGCAGAAGCTTTTTTTAACTTCCTGAAGTCAAAAGCGCTTGATACTAAAGAACTGTATTTACTCGGTGATATTTTTGAATACTGGGCTGGTGATGATGATCTTGAAGAACCATTCAATCAAAGTATTGTTACAGCACTGGCTAATCTGAATAAGCGCGGTGTAAAAATATATTGGTTGGCTGGCAATCGTGATTTTTTAGTTGGTGAAAAATTCGCTCATGCAAGTCATCTTCAACTCTTAAGTGAACCTGTCGTCACTACAATAGCTGGGAATAAAATCTTACTCTTGCATGGTGATGCGCAGTGCACTGATGATACGGCTTATATGGCATTTAGAGCGCAGGTACGCAACCCCATTTGGCAGCGTGAATTTCTTGAGCAAGATTTAAATAAAAGAAAAGCACTGATTGCAGGCATGCGTGCAGGCAGTAAAGATGCACAAAAAAACAAATCCATGGAGATCATGGATGTGAATCAAGCTGCTATCGCTGCGCTGTTTGAATCACATCAGGTTAAGACTATGATTCATGGTCATACACACAGACCTAAGCAGCATCACCATCAAACACAACAAGGTGACTGCACACGCTATGTATTACCTGACTGGGATTATGATGCCCAAGAGACGCGTGGTGGATGGTTAGGCATTAATCAAACGGGTGAGATCAACTTAGTCACCAATGCGAAACCAGATTTTGCTAGCTAAAACTGCGTTAACTATTCGACGAGTTTATTCAAACCACTGGCATTAAATTTATCAAGCTCAGGCACTGTTTCACAAGCTATGCCTGCTGCCTTCATCGCTGCAATAATTTTTACTAGCTGGTGCTCTTGGGTAGCTGCGTTATCAATCAAACCGTGTAAGGCTTTAGACAGTGGATCATCACCATTCGGCGTGATGCCATAGGCAGCAAACAGTCGTGCAGCTGCTTCATCACGAGTAGGTTGCTCCTCTTTCTTTTCAATGATGCGCGCTGGATTACCAACGGCAGTTGCACCTGCAGGTACTTCACGCACTACCACAGCGTTGGAGCCAATCTTTGCACCCTCACCCACTGTAAATGCGCCTAATACTTTTGCGCCCGCACCTATGATGACACCACGCCCAAGAGTGGGATGTCGTTGCGAGCCTTTAGCGAGTGAGGTTCCACCTAACGTCACGCCTTGATAGATAGTGCAATCATCACCAATGATGGCAGTCTCACCGATCACCACACCGAAACCATGATCGATAAAGACACGCCGACCTATGGTTGCTGCTGGATGAATTTCTATGCCCGTCAATGTACGCGCAATATGCGAAATGAAACGTCCCAACCATTTAAAGCCATACGACCAGCAAGCACTCGCCCATCGATGCATGACAATGGCATGCAAACCAGGATAGCAAGTCAGTACTTCCCAGCTGTTGCGGGCAGCGGGATCACGCTCGATGATGCTAGCGATATCTTCTTGTAAGCGAGTAAACATGCGATAGGACTAATAATGATCTGTACGTGGATTTTATTCGAATTGGCGTCAGACTGTGTATTCAGTGGGTTGCAAGCTCACAAAACGGTTATTTAATTTGTAGTCGCTGACGTCTTGCTTCATAAAGACAGACACCGGAAGCGACGGACACATTCAAACTTTCGACTGAACCCAACATAGGTAAATGCACTAAACGATCACAGTTTTCTCGAGTTAGTCTGCGTAAGCCTTCACCTTCAGAACCCATCACCAATGCACATCCCCCTGTGAAATCCACTTCATAGAGTGAACTCTCTGCGTCTTCGGTTGTTCCGGTCAACCAGATGTCACGTTCTTGTAATTCACGCATCGTACGTGCAAGGTTGGTAACGGTAATGTAAGGCACTGTGTCAGCTGCACCACTTGCCACTTTAGCTGCTGTAGCATTTAAACCTACAGCTCTATCTTTAGGTGCAATCACTGCATGTGCACCAGCGCCATCTGCAACACGCAAACACGCTCCGAGATTATGTGGATCCGTCACACCATCTAATAACAATAATAAAGGTGGACCTTCAATTGCATCTAGCAACTCATCCAGATTACGTGCCAATGAAAGCTCACCTGCTTTAGCAATCACGCCTTGATGTCGACGTGTGCCCACCATGGCATCGAGACGTTGATCATCGGCTTGAATAATTCTGACATTCGCTGCTTTGGCTGCGCGTATGAGTTCACCCATGCGTCTGTCATGACGATTTGCATCGATATAAATTTCTTCAACAGTAGAAGCCTCATGACGAATACGAGCTGTAACGGCATGGAAACCAAAGATGAATTTAGACTTCATAGATCAGCGTTTCTTTTTACTATTTTTTATTGATTTCTTTGCTGGCTTAGATTTGGCTTTACCAATTTTCGCGCCTACTTTAGAACCAGATTTCTTACCCACTTTAGCAGCCACTGCAATTTTTTTAGCAGACTTCTTTTTTGCGCTGGGTGGTTGCGTGCTTTCCGCGCGACGTACTTCATTTTTCAAACGGGTGCGTATGCTAGGTTCATTCACCAAACGCAGATCAATTTTACGTGCATCGAGATCCACACGACTAATCTGTACCGTCACACGATCTGTAAGCTGATAACGAATGCCTGTACGCTCACCACGCAACTCATGACGTGCTTCATCAAACTGAAAATAATCTGAACCCAGATCGGTGACGTGCACCATACCTTCAATGAAAAGCGCGTCAAGTTGCACAAAAATACCAAAGCCAGCGACACCAGAAATCGTGCCAGTAAATTCTTCACCCAGTTTATCGCGCACGAAATAGCACTTTAACCAAGCTTCTACATCACGCGACGCTTCATCAGCACGTCTTTCATTTGCAGAGCAATGTATGCCCAGGGATTCCCATACTGCTAAATCCCCTTCAGATTTTGCTTTACCTGCTGCTCTATCTTTAGCATGCATCTTGCGCGCAGCTGGTGAGAGATTGGTATTTAATTCACTACCTTCTGCCACCTTAGGATGATATTGACGACCATTTATGATCGCTTTAATCACACGATGAGTTAGCAAATCTGGATAACGACGAATCGGACTTGTGAAATGCGCATAAGCTTCATAGGACAATCCAAAATGCCCTATGTTGTCTGGACTATAAACCGCTTGTTGCATAGAGCGCAGCAACATGGTTTGCAATAACAGTGCATCGGGACGTAGCTTAATTTTTTCTAACACTTCTGCATAATCACTGGCTGTAGGCTTATCGTTACCGCCCAAATGCAAACCAATTTGCTTTAAGAATGAACGCAGATTTTTAAGTTTTTCTTCAGTTGGTCCTGCATGTATACGAAACATGCCGTGATGTTTATGACGTTCTAATAAATCTGCAGCACAGACATTTGCCGTCAACATACATTCTTCAATCAACTTATGCGCATCATTTCTCGTGCGTGGCAAAATTTGTTCAATCTTACCTGCTGCATTACATACGATATATGTTTCTGTCGTTTCAAAATCAATTGCACCACGACGTTTTCTTGCTTTGAGCAGTATGTGAAATAACTCATACAGATTTTGCAAATGCGGCACCAAGGTCGCGCGCTTCGCAGCTTCTGGTCCACGTGTATTACCAAGAATGGCAGCAACTTCTGTGTAGGTGAGTCTAGCCGCTGAATGAATGACGGCCGGATAAAACTGATAGGCTTGTACCTCGCCGTTTTTATCTATCACTGCATCGCAGACTAAGGTTAATCTGTCGACATGCGGATTCAAAGAACACAAGCCATTCGATAATTTTTCTGGCAGCATGGGAATCACACGGCGCGGAAAATAAACCGATGTACTACGTTCAATAGCATCTGCATCTAAAGCATCTTGAGGCTTGACGTAATGACTGACGTCCGCAATCGCCACAATTAATCGATAACCTTCAGCGCGACCAATTTTGACTGGCTCACAATACACCGCATCATCAAAGTCACGTGCATCTTCACCATCTATGGTGACTAAAGGCACATCACGTAAATCTACGCGATCTAATAAATCATCTGCACTGACTTCAGAAGGTAATTTTGCAGCAAGTTTTTTTGCTGCTTCAGAAAATTCATGCGGCACACCATATTTACGAACCGCGATCTCAATTTCCATACCGGGGTCATCAATATCCCCCAATACTTCAGCAATTTTTCCGACTGGCTGTGAATAACGCGAAGGTTGTTCAGTCAACTCAACACTCACAACCTGCCCTGCTTTGGCTTTACCGACTGGCCCAGCTAAGACAATATCCTGACTAATGCGCTTATCTTCAGGCGCAACTAACCATGCACCGTTTTCATTAACTAGTCTGCCTATAACATGGGTGTTGGCACGTGATACGACTTCAACAATCGTACCTTCTGGTCTGCCACGACGATCAAGACCAACAATACGTATACGAACGCGATCACCATGTAACACTTTCTGCATTTCTTTTTCAGGAAGAAAAACATCTTCTCCATCATCAGGAATCAAAAAGCCATAGCCATCACGATGACTTGATACACGGCCTTCAAGAAAATTAGAGATATTTGCTAGTTGATACTGACCTTTGCGATCAGGTTTAATCTGACCATCACGTTCCATCGCATTGAGTCGACGTGTTAAACCATCGATCTCAGCTTCTTGAACATGAAGGGCTAGCGCAATCGTTGCAAGCGTCTGCGCTTGTTCAGCGGTACGCAAGATACCGAGAATTTCCTCTCGGCTGGGAATACTGTAGGGGTACTGGCTCAAAAGCTGCGTTCTATAAATGTAAAAACATCGCTAGTGTAACGGACACAGGTCACCTGCGCTCAAAATGGCGAAACAGCGTCTTGATCATGGACTAGCTTAGATTGACTTGCAGGTCGATTCCTATATAATCTCGCCTTCTTTTGGCCCACGTGGCGGAATTGGTAGACGCGCATGGTTCAGGTCCATGTGCCGCAAGGTGTGGGGGTTCGAGTCCCTCCGTGGGCACCATAATTAGAAAACAAAGTTCGCATATGCGGACTTTTTTTTCGCCTAATTAAAATGAAGCCCACAAGCAAAGCACTGCTTTGCGGGAGAGACTCGAAAGCTGTGGCATGCAAAGCCACAGCAGGGTCGCGGAACGTGACCGAGCTCCCTCCGTGGGCACCATAATTAGAAAACAAAGTTCGCGTATGCGGACTTTTTTTTCGTCTATTAATAATTAAGCCCACAAGCAAAGCATCGCTTTGCGGGAGGGACTCGAAAGCTGGGGCATGCAAAGCCACAGCGGGGTCGCGGAACGTGACCGAGTCCCTCCGTGGGCACCATAATTAGAAAATAAAGTTCGCGTATGCGGACTTTTTTTTCGTCTATTAATAATTAAGCCCACAAGCAAAGCATCGCTTTGCGGGAGGGACTCGAAGGCTGTGGCATGCAAAAAAATATACTTATGATTTTAACAATTCAAGCAAAATTCTAACTATTCAATTTCCGTTTTGGCTTACTTAGTCTCTAACTTTATTTCAAAAAATTTGGGATAGGTCGTAAAGCCGCAAAAAACTGTTTAGTCGCACTCACCCAAGAGAATTTTTTAGCCTCCTCTGCGACTTTTGTGCGATCAAGTTGAAGGCAGTCCATTATTGCAGTTTTTAAATCTTCATTTAAAAAACCACTCACCCCTGAATTAACTACATCTATAGGTCCAGTTACTGGATAAGCAGCGACTGGTGTTCCACATGCCATTGCTTCAATCATCACTAATCCAAATGTATCTGTCCTACTTGGAAAAACAAAAACATCAGCAGATCGATATAAAGCAGCAAGTTCAGGCCCATTTAGCCAACCAAACCACTTCACATTAGGGTATTTTTTTTGAAGTTGTTTACGTTCTGGCCCCTCACCAGCTATCCATTTTTCACCCGGCAAATCAAGACTCAAGAAATCTTCAATACTTTTTTCAACTGCTATACGTCCCACATGCAAAAATATAGGACCTACACCACGCTGCATTTTTTCACCATCAGATATAAACAAGTCTGTATTAACACCTCGACTCCAGTGCACTACTTTGTTAAAACCCCGATTACGTAATGTTTCTAGCATGGCCATTGTTGGGACCATCGTAGCAACGCCTGCATTATGAAAATTACGTAATGCTTTATAACTGATCTCTAAAGGAAATTTAAATCGCAAGTGTATATATTCGGGAAATTGGCTGTGATATCCCGTACTAAATGGCCATCCTCGAGAAATCGCAATTTTTCTTGCAGCCCAACCAAGAGGGCCCTCAGTTGCTATATGAAGTATGTCAGGCTTAAACTCATCAATTCTTTTACGCACATTTGAAATTAAAGTGAATGTGAGTCGAATTTCAGGATAAGTAGGACAAGGAATATTAAAAAATTCATATGGAGTCAAAATTCGGACTTCATGACCAGACTCTGCCAATAATCGCGTCGTCATCTTTAAGGTTCTTACAACGCCATTAATTTGTGGATCCCATGCTTCAGTAACAATTAATATTTTCATGTGATTGAAAGAAAATCAAAAATTGAAAATGCCTGCAAATAAAAGTTGCGAGCCTTTTATCAAGAATCTAAGCAAAAAAAACCCGCTCTGGAGCGGGTTTTTTATAGCTTACTTACAAATCCATTCTTCAGCAAAAACATAGGACTTAGGCTCAGAAACAGATCCATCACTACGTATTAATTTTCCGACTAGTACATCAGTTTTATTGATTTTGATTTTTTTATCAGCTTTAAATACATAGCCATCAAAATCACGAATAGCATTACCCGATTTCTTTAATTTATCATCTAAGAAAGTAGTCACGCCAGCTGCTCCTGGCACAAGGGTACACGTCATAGTCGCAGATGCATCTTTAGCCGCAGGCTGAGCAGCTGCCTGTTTAGGCGCTCCACAGCGCTGATATTTATCAGAGAATTTTCTATAGGAGCGAGTGAGAGTATCAGCATTAATTTGGTAAGTTGTATTTTCAGTTGCAACACCACCCTCACCACTGCATTTTTCTTTAATAACAAATTTATCACCACTGGCTTTTACCGAGACTGCCTCACATGTTTGCTCAGTTCCCATAACAGCAAATTTTTTGTCGATTTCAAGACCTGGACAATACTCTGGCGAAGTACCCCATTTACCATGTATTTCAGCTGGATATTCTGCCGCATTCAATGCTACGCAAAACAAGCAACCGATCGTCAGTACGCATAATTTATGCAGAAATTTAAACATGTAATTTTCCTTAACCGTATTTAAAATAGATCCAAATTTAATTTGGACAATAATAAGTTAATCGATGTATGTGACTAAGGTATTACAAAATTTAATGTTCCACCGCTATTTCTTTTGATTTATAAATCTCATTAATTCTTTAATTGTATTTTCATCCAATTTAACCGGATGATTCGAACCAGCCACCCCAATCAATTTCACATCTTCCGAATATTTTTTTAAATTATTAATCGCAATACTATTCACTAATTTTGAATCTGTTGAATAAATTAAACATAAGGGGACAGTAAGCGAATTAAAGATTGATTTAAATTCAATGCCATTCATCGTATTAGCATAGGGAATATCAAGGTGGGTCGCTTGCATCACAGCCTTCAGCAAATCTGGATCAACATGTAAAGTTTTGGCTAAGTCACTCGCATTATTGAAATTTCCATAGTTTGAAATATTAAAAGTTGATTGACTTAAGTTCCCATATAAAGAGAACAAGCCGGTCCATGGAATTAAAGAACTAATATCATTAAGAATTAAGCTACACACTGAGGGTAATTTTTTTATGGCTATCACCGCCGCTATTAACCCGCCCATACTATTTCCTAGCAAATGGATAGACTTACCCTGAAGTCGCCAAACATTTTGGTTAAATTTTCTAAGTATAGGATGGGAAGATTTATTCGTATGGATGATGTATTCATAGATAGCTAATACATCTTCTATATAAGTTGAAATTTTATAGTGATTATAATTATTTAGATAATCTGAATTCCCTCTTCCACAATAATCAAGAGTTACTATTCGATAGTCCTTGCCTATTAGGGAATGAAGCTCAAGAAAAGTCGATTTCACTTCCAAAATGCCAGGAAGACAAAACAAGATATCGCTAGCCTCTTTTGATCCAACATCAGAAACTGCGATATACCTATCTCCAGCAAATCCATGAACGAGTATTTTTTCTTCATGATCAAATTGCATCAGCGTTCCCTAATTTTTCTTGCAGTAATTCATTAAGAAAAGCTTATTCATTCATTAATTGTATAAATAATTTATATAAATTTGCTCATTAAAGTTCTACTCCGGTGCTTAAAAATTTTTATCAATAAAATCAATTAGTTGAAATTTAGCAATGGACAAATAACAATAGTTATCCACAATTTATGTGGATAACACTAGCCTATTCAAATTTGTTAGTTTTTTTAGTTTTGCTGGCAAGTTGAACAACCAACATCGCTGCGGCAGTTATATGCATCTCTTGAACTGACGTTAAATCAATCTCATTCGCAAGCTCAATCGACTCTGCTGGAACAAAGTATCCGTATAACTTCAATCTTTTCAACTCATTTAAAAGTTCTTCTCGGCTAATTGTCAGATTGAAAAAAGTTAGTGAGGCTTACCAAACTAACCCTTCTGCATGACAGGCTCTTGACTGTTTAATGAATTATCCAATAAATATTATTTATGTAGTAACTCATTGATATTGGTGATGTAATTAAGGTGCAATAATGAAATGGTAAGTTTTGATATCTTTGATAAGTAACCAATTCGAGAAAACTATGCTAAATCGCATGCAATTAGACACTATAGATAGCTACGATGAAGAACTCGAGCAAGAATTAGATGACCATGATTTACTGGAATATTCCATTAATCCTCTAGCTAATAGCGAGAGAGCAAAATACTTCAAAGAGTTATTCCGCTTACAAGGTGAACTCGTCAAACTCCAAGATTGGGTCGTTGAAAAAAACCTTAAAGTCGTAGTTCTTTTTGAAGGAAGAGATGCGGCCGGAAAAGGCGGAGCAATTAAACGTATCACGCAAAGACTTAATCCTCGTGTTTGCCGAGTCGCAGCATTACCTGCACCTAATGAGCGTGAACGCTCGCAATGGTATTTTCAACGTTATATTTCACACTTACCTGCAGGCGGGGAGATTGTTTTATTCGACCGCAGTTGGTACAACCGTGCCGGCGTAGAAAAGGTAATGGGATTTTGTAATGAAGCTGAATATGAGGAATTTTTCAGAACAGTACCAGAATTCGAGAGAATGCTACTCAGATCTGGAATTATTCTTATTAAATATTGGTTCTCCATTACAGATGAAGAACAATACGCACGGTTTACTATGCGAATTAAAGACCCCTTAAAGCAGTGGAAGCTCTCTCCTATGGATCTTGAGTCCAGAAGACTTTGGGAGTCCTACACTAAAGCTAAAGAAACCATGTTAGAAAAAACGCACACCAAAGATTCTCCATGGTGGATAGTCGCAGCTAATGACAAAAAAAGAGCAAGGCTAAATTGTATTCATCATTTTTTACAACAAATACCTTATGAAGAAATTGGGTCTGAACCAATCTCTCTCCCTGCTCGTGTTTATAATCAGGACTACCTAAGAGGACCAGTCCCCATGGAGATGTACGTACCCGAAATATATTGATTTTATTTCGATTATTTTTTGGGTCGTCCAGCGCTAATTGGGGTCAACTTGCCTTTTGCGGTTTTGATTTTAGCCGTAGTTAAGTTGTTAACTAAAGCGATACCTATACGAATCAATTCAGTCTTTTTGATTTCTAGGCCAGCTTTTAAGCAAGATTTTTTCACTGCTACCAATGCAGCATATTCATTTTCTGGAATCGCAAAGCTATCTCTAATCAGTTTAGTTTTTACTGGCTTAAGAGCTTTTGCATGCGTTTTTTTACTACTTTTTTTCGTAGTTTTTTTCGTGGCGGCCTTCTTAGCAGGACTGGCTTTCTTAGAGGCGCTTACTTTTTTAGTAACACGTCTTTTCTTTACAGCCGGAGCTTTTTTAATAGGCTCTACCTCTGGCATTACAATTTCAGTCTCATTTGTCATTTTAGACTCCTTTAATATTGTATAAATAATTTATACAATACTAAATTATTCCTATTTTGCGTCACTGTCAAATATTCTATATAGATATAGAATTTATTAATATTGTTCAATACACTCAAGATCTGCAATTTTCCAACAATCAGATTAGGAATCTAAACTAATCACTCATGAACTGATCTTTTTTTATCGATTTAAATTAATCCATCCGGCGTGAGTTGGTCATACACCTCAAAAGGCTGATGTATCCAAGGACAGTCTTGTAGAAAATGCAGGTAGTAATCAGGTTGAATGACAGAGGTCGACTTCACCCAAATCACTGCAGTCTTAATTTCCGTGATTGCAGAATAATGTGCAGCGAGATGCTGTTTGACTTGTTGCAGGGTGATGCCGGAATCGACGAGATCATCAATCAAAAGCACTCTGCCTTGAATGGGATGATGTGTTGAGGTGATGTGTTGTGCGATGTTTAAGGTATCGCGTTGTGTACCGTTCTGTTCACGATAAGAGCTAGTCGATAAGATAGCCAGAGGACGTTTAAACAAGCGGGAAAATATATCGCCTGGTCTTAATCCTCCACGCGCCAAACAGAGTATGTGATCAAATTCCCAGCCCGAGGTATGGACTTGCTTTGCAAGCTGTTCAATCGCGTGATGGTATTCATCCCACGACACCCACAAATGTCCTTGTTGATCATTTGTAGGTGTGTCGTTCATGATGCGCTAACAGTTTGACTGTTGTTTCACTCGAAAGGATGGCGCAGTACTATGGTTTCTTCGCGATCTGGACCTGTTGAAACCATATCAACTGGCACACCAACTAACTCTTCTATGCGTTTCACATAAGCACGAGCTGCAGCAGGTAATGCATCCAGTGATTTAGCGCCTACAGTGGCATCTTTCCAGCCTGGCATTTCTTCATAAATAGGTTCACATGCCGCTGCTTCTTCAGCACCGACTGGGAAAATATCAACTTGTTTACCATTCAGCTTATAGCCAGTGCACAGCTTGAGTGAATCGAGTCCATCCAATACATCTAATTTGGTCAGACACATGCCAGAGACGCCATTGATTTGTACAGAACGTTTTAATAAGGCTGCATCAAACCAACCACAACGACGTGCACGACCAGTCACCGTTCCAAACTCATGACCTACAGCAGATAAATGTTTGCCTACACCTTGATCCGTTGATAACTCTGACGGGAATGGACCTGATCCTACACGTGTGGTGTAGGCCTTGGTAATACCTAATACGTAATGCAGCATATTCGGTCCCACGCCTGAACCTGCTGCTGCATTGCCTGCAACGCAGTTACTCGAAGTGACGAATGGATAAGTACCGTGATCAACATCGAGCAAACTACCTTGTGCGCCTTCGAATAATAAATTCGCACCAGCTTTATGTGCTGCATACAGAGCACTCGACACATCTGTCACCATAGGACGTACGCGTGGCACTGTTGCGCATGCATCATCAAATGTTTTGCTGTAATCAACTGCTTTAGCATGCAGATAATTCACTAAAACAAAGTTGTGATAATCAAGGTTTTCACGTAATTTTTCAGCAAGGCGTTTTTCATTGACTAAGTCCGCAACGCGTATCGCTCTACGTGCCACTTTATCTTCATAAGCTGGACCTATGCCCTTGCCTGTCGTGCCTATTTTTGCATCGCCTCGCGCTGCTTCACGCGCTGCATCTAATGCGGTGTGATACGGAAAAATAACGGGACATGCTTCAGATACTTTTAAACGCGCAGCGACTTCTATGCCTGAAGCTTCTAGTTTATCGATTTCGCGTAACAGGTCTGGTACGGACAGTACGACGCCATTCCCTATGTAACAAGCAACACCTGCACGCATAATGCCCGAAGGGATTAGCTGCAATGCTGTTTTTTGTCCACCGATGACTAAGGTATGACCTGCATTGTGTCCACCCTGAAAACGCACCACGCCTTGCGCGTGATCCGTCAACCAGTCAACAACTTTACCTTTGCCTTCGTCGCCCCATTGGGTACCAATAACAACTACATTTCTAGCCATGATTTATCCAAGTCTTCATGAACGCATTGTTTTAATAATGAATTTCCCCTGCTCAGAAACGATGACACGATCGCAATCAAATTCTTGTTGATCACTTTCATGACCAGGCAAGGTTTGTATAACAATCTCACCTGCCTGTCGTAAGTTCTGAATCATTTCAACCAAAGCAGGTTCGCGTCCCCATGGAGCACGAATAGCAGACTTTGGTTTTGCAACTGGTGTGAGTCGTGCCAGTTCACGCAAATCCATAGAGAAGCCCGTAGCAGGTCGCGCACGACCAAAAGCTTCACCTACATGATCATAACGACCACCGCGCGCTACGGCGTTCGGTAAGCCTGTTACATACAAAGAGAACGTAGCACCACTTTCATACTGATAGCCAGATAGATCGGCTAAATCAATCGCGACGCCAGAAGTGCCTGCTTGTTGCGCAAGCGATGCAAGATCATCTAAGGCGCTAGTAATTTCTTTATGCTGAGGTAAGACGCGACGTGCATGATCAATCATGCTGATATCGCCGTATAAAGTCGGTAGCGCTAACAAAGCAGCACGAGTTGTCGCATTAAATTGCAATGTGAATTGCTGCAAAGTGGGGAGATCTTTGGCGCGCAATAGCGCTACGATCTCACTTTCTAGTCCACGTGTTTTTTCATCGTGTCGCAAAATAGAACGCAAAATCCCTGCATGGCAAAGATCAATGCGCACTGCTGTTAGTCCTGCAAGTCGCAGCGATTCTAGTGCCAGTGTTTGAATTTCTGCATCCGCTTCCAAGCCAGCATGGCCATAGATTTCGGCACCAATCTGAAAAGGCTCACGAGTTGCATGCAGTCCTGAGGGGCGCGTATGCAATACGCTGCCGGCGTAACTTAAGCGTGTGACAGAAGTGCGATTCAAGAGATGCGCATCAATCCGCGCCACTTGTATGGTCATGTCGGCGCGCAAACCCATGCTGCGGCCTGAAAGCTGATCCACCAGCTTGAACATGCGTAAATCCATTTCATGATCAGGCACAGGCACGAGTGAATCCAGATACTCGAGCATAGGCGGCATCACGAGTTCATAGCCGAACAGACGGAAATTATCCAGCAACACGCGTCGAAGTTCTTCGATCTTGCGTGCTTCAGACGGTAAAACGTCTGCAATGTTTTCAGGAAGTAGCCAGTTTGGCATAGCGATATCAGGCGTCAGCGAAATAAATTCGACTCAAAAGCAAGAGGATACCGCAGAGCAACGCAACAAGTCCGAAAAACCGGATTTGTCCGTCCGACATTTGAGCAATATGAAGAAAAGCCTTACGCCATTGCTCTGGATAGAGAAAGGGCATTAAGCCTTCAAGGACGAAAAACAGCCCGAAGGCTATCAATAGAGAAGATGCCACGAGTGTCCTGCTTATTTACGGGCGCCGCCAGGACCCTTGAAGTATTTTAGGAACTCTGAATTGGGATCAACCAACAAGACATCGCTACGTGTTTTAAAACTCTCTTTATAAGCCTCTAGACTGCGAGAGAACTTATAAAACTCAGGACTTTGTCCAAAGGCTTTGGCATAAATCGCTGCGGCTTTAGCATCGCCATCACCACGAATGGCTTCTGCATCGCGATAGGCCTCTGCGAGAATCACAGTGCGTTGACGATCTGCGTCTGCACGAATTTTTTCTGATTCAGCCGAACCCGTTGATCTTAATTCATTAGCTACGCGCGCACGTTCCGATTTCATACGCTCATAGACTGAATTATTAATCTGCTCAACATAATCAACGCGCTTTAAACGCACATCAATAATCTCACCACCAATTTGCTTGGCTTCTTCTGAGACTTTGGTGCGAATTGCATTCATGACTTTGCCGCGCTCGCCTGAAATCACTTCACGCACAGTACGTTTTGTTATTTCATCATTCAGCGCTGCTTTAATAATTTGCGCCATACGATCTTGCGCACGTCGCTCATCGCCACCAAAGCTAATGAAATATAAACGTGGATCGACAATGCGCCATTTAACGAAAGCATCGACCAAGATGTTTTTCTTTTCTGCAGTGATAAAACGATCAGGCTCTGGTGTATCCAGAGTCAAAATACGTTTATCGAGAAAGAGCACATTTTGAAAAGGTGGCGGTAATTTGAAATGCAAACCAGGTTCACTAATGACCTGTTTAACCTCACCCAATGCAAACACAATGGCGTACTGCTTTTGATCCACTACAAACAGGGTGGACATGAATATGAAGAGTGCAATCAGCGCAGCGATCGCATAAGAAACTAGACGATTCATTAGCGCGTCTCCCGATCACGTGAACTACGAGCATCGCGACTACGCGAATCTATTTGTCTACCCACATCTGAACTTGCTTCAACAGGCGCGGTTGGAGTTGGTGCGGTATATGCGGCAGCTGATTCAGCAGCAGTTTGCGCAATCAATTTATCCAATGGCAAGTAAATCATGCTGTTGTTATTTTTTGCGTCTACCATCACTTTGGTCGTGCTAGAGAAAATTTGTTGCATGGCCTCTATGTACATACGGTCACGCGTAATCGCTGGGGCTTTTTGGTACTCCACCAAGATTCTGGAAAAACGATTAGCTTCACCTTGCGCGTTGGCGATAACACGCGAGCGATAACCTTCTGATTCTTGCATGAGTCGGGAAGCCGCACCGCGTGCTTTAGGCACAACATCGTTGGCGTAAGCTTGACCTTCATTTTTTTGACGCTCTCTATCCTGCCCTGCTTTGACTGCATCATCAAATGATGCTTGTACTTGCTCAGGTGGTTGTACACCTTGCATAGTCACATTCGTCACTAGGACACCGATACGATACTTGTCGAGGGTTTGTTGCATGAGCGCGCTGGTGTCGTAAGCTACTTTTTCACGCCCTTCATAGAGCACGAAATCCATCTTACTTTTACCGACGATTTCACGTATCGCTGTTTCAGCAACTTGTTTAACTGTTTCTTCTTGATCGCGATTATTGAATACCCATTCAGAAGCATTCTTGAGTCTGTATTGCACAGCGAATTGAATGTCGATGATGTTTTCATCATCTGTCAGCATCAGAGATTCACGTGGCATTTTATTGCGCACGTTGTTGCGATAACCCACTTCTACAGTCCGCACCTGAGATAAATTCACTAACTCATGCGACTGAATTGGATAAGGCCAGCGCCAGTTAAAACCAGGTGCTGCTGAATGACTATATTTACCAAAGCTCAGTACAACTGCTGTCTGGCCTTCTTGCACGATAAAAAATCCGCTGACTAACCATAGAAACAAAATAACAGCGAAGATAACGCCCGCTCCTATGCCGGCACCACGTGCATCAGGCAATCCATTTCCATTGCCGCCATCACCACCACGACCACCGCCTTGTTTACCAAACAATTTATTCAGGCTTTGATTGAAGTCGCGCCAGAGTTGATCAAGATCAGGAGGACCATCCGCAGGTTTTTTACCACCGTTAGGACGTTGCTCTGGCTGTTGTTCATTTTCTTTATTATCTTGCGCGCCTCTACCCCAACGAGGATCGTTTAAAGAAAATTTCACGCCTAATTTTTTAATCAATGATGCAAGCATGCTATGGCGTTCCGGGTGGGAGAAATGAATGCAATGAGAGAAATGCGTTAAGGCTACAAATTATCAGCTGATGAATTCCAACGATAGTGTGAACATTACAAACACTGTCTTTTTATTTGCCGCCTTGTTGAATCAATTAACTTAGTCAAATTGCGCTTGATCTTCAAGTAAAGCAGCTTCAGCAGCAATTGACTCTGACCATGCTCGTGACTGTACACATTCAGACATTGCTAATCGCAGCATGTCCATGCCTGCGCCTGTCTGTGCACTCACAAAAACTCTGCGAATTTTATCATATTCATCACGCTCGATTGAGGGGGGCAGATCACACTGATCTATCTTATTCCAGACTAAAATTTGTGGAATTTGATCTGCACCAATCTCTTTGAGCACTGCATTGACTTGCTCTATTTGCTCTACTCTAACTGAGCTAGATGCATCCACCACATGCAATAGCACATCGGCATGTATGGTCTCTTCTAAGGTGGCGCGAAAAGCAGCAACTAATTGCGTGGGTAAATCGCGAATGAAGCCTACGGTATCGGACAAGACTATGCTGCCAGCCTCACCCAAATGTACGCGACGCGAAGTGGTGTCGAGCGTCGCAAATAACTGATTGGCAGCATACACGCCAGCTTTGGTCAGGCTATTGAATAAGGTGGATTTACCCGCATTGGTATAGCCGACTAAAGATATCGAAAAAGTATGATTTCGATTGCGGGCTCGGCGTTGTGTATGGCGCTGACGCTGTAGCTTATCCAGTCGCCCTCGAAGGGCTTTGACGCGTTCGCCGATTAGCCGGCGGTCAGTTTCCAATTGCGTCTCGCCCGGACCGCGCAAACCAATACCACCCTTTTGGCGCTCAAGATGGGTCCAGCCTCGAATCAGGCGGGTGGCCAAGTGCTGTAGCTGAGCGAGTTCGACTTGTACCTTACCCTCGTGGCTTTGTGCACGCTGCGCAAAAATGTCGAGAATGAGACTGGTACGATCGACCACCCTCACCTTGAGATGGCGCTCGAGATTACGTTGTTGGGCTGGGGAGAGTGCGTGATTAAAGATGACCAGTTCGAGGTCAAGGTCGGCGATGGCATCACCGATTTCATCTGCCTTACCTGAGCCTACAAACAAAGCAGCGTCTGGACTGCTACGACGACCAGTCACACTCACAATGGGCTGCGCCCCTGCGGATTTAGACAGGAGCGCAAGCTCTTCCAGACTGGCTAGAAAGTCACCTTTACCAAAGTCGACTCCCACTAAGGCTGCGCGCATCAATACCCCTCACCGAGGGAAATTGGATGCGTCAGACAGTTAGGCCGATTCAGCGTCTTGTTGCAGATTGACTGCACGTGCTGGAACGACGGTAGAAATAGCGTGTTTGTATACCATTTGGGTAACGGTATTGCGGAGCAAAACCACGTATTGGTCGAAAGACTCGACATGCCCTTGTAATTTGATGCCGTTTACGAGGTAAATGGATACAGGAACATGTTCTTTTCTTAATGCATTTAAAAACGGGTCTTGTAAGAGTTGCCCTTTATTGCTCATGGAAGCTCCGTATTGTTGTCAGATTTACAGATAGATTGTGGCGATACTTGAAAATTCAAGTATCAAAAACGACTTGTATTGAATGTAAACGATTTTTGCATGTGCTGGCAAACTAGCCGACAAAATTCAGCATTTATCCCTAGTTTATCCCTCTTTGGAGAAAGGATTCTTGCCCGAACGCAATTCAATCCGCAGAGGCGTCCCCACCAAGGCAAATGTATCCCGAAAGTGCTTCTCCAAAAATCGCTTGTAATTAGCATCAATTGCATCCAGTGCATTGCCGTGAATGACGATGATGGGAGGATTTTGCCCGCCTTGATGTGCGTACCGTAACTTAGGTCGTATTGAACCTTTGCGTCTAGGCTGTTGATGATCCACCGCCTCTTGTAAGGCACGCGTTAGCTGTGGAGTCGGCAACTTCGCCATGGCAGCAGCATAAGCAGCATCAACGGACTTCATCAACATCGTTACACCCGTTGATTTGAGTGCAGAAATATAATGAAATTTCGCAAACGATAAAAAACTTAGTTTGCGATCAATATCCATTTTGATTTCATCACGACGATCTGACGTCAATCCATCCCATTTATTCACACCCACTACTAAGGCTCGTCCCGATTCAAGAACAAAGCCTGCTATGTGTGCGTCTTGTTCTGAAATATCTTGTTGCGCGTCGAGTAAAAGCACAACTACATTCGCTTCAGAAATCGATTGCAAGGTTTTGACGACTGAAAATTTTTCTATCGCTTCAAAAACTTTACCACGACGACGAATGCCTGCTGTGTCTATCAATGTGTAATGACGATCATTGCGTTCAAACGGAATTTCTATGGAGTCGCGTGTCGTACCAGGCATGTCAAATGCAATCACACGCTCTTCACCAAGCAAGGTATTCACCAAAGTAGATTTACCGACATTCGGCCTACCTACGATTGCGATTTTTATACCAAGCACAGCTGCTTCATCTTCTTCAAGAGCAGGCTTTTGTGAGAATGCTATATCCAACGACTCTTCGACTAAATCAGCAACACCATCACCATGCGCTGCTGAAATAACATAAGGATCGCCTAAACCTAATTCATAAAAATCAGCAGTGACTGAAGTGTATTTCATACCCTCAGATTTATTCACCACCAACATGACTGAACGTCCTGATTTACGCAAAAAATCCGTGATGGTTTTATCATGCGGAGTGAGTCCTTGACGACCATCCACAAGAAAAATCACGACATCTGCTTCGGCTACAGCTTGTTTCGTTTGCTTCGCCATCTCATGCATGATGCCTGCTTTTGCTACAGGTTCAAAACCACCGGTATCAATGACTAAGAAAGGTCGCTCGCCTACTCTACCTTCACCATAATGACGGTCGCGCGTAAGCCCAGGAATATCTGCCACTAAGGCATCCCGTGAGCGTGTGAGACGATTGAACAAGGTGGACTTCCCAACATTGGGTCGACCAACCAAAGCAATTACCGGCTTCATCTTTTTTCCAGAGTATCAACATGATCACTGCATATCAGCATCATGTTGAATCATTAATTGAAGAACGTTGAGCATTCGAATAAGTATCTACTTATCCGTATGACGACATATCACATTGAACGTGACGAGTTAAAACTAAATTAAAGTAGCGCTAACTCAGCAGCGCTACTTTTTTACTTATGTGCGTGTTTTTTTATTTTTATTACCCGACTCAGTCTGCCAATAGAGCAACAATTTTCCCGCCCGAAGTTTGAACGATCAATAAAGATCCTGCAATTATTGGCGTAGCTTTGATCGCACTTCCATCCGTAGATAAACGCGCGAGCATAGCGCCTTCTTCACGTGACAAGAAATGTAGATACCCTTCTTTATCACCCACTACAACAGCACGTACAAACGAGACTGGTGCAGACAATCCGCGCCAAGATAAAGTCGTATTACGCCATTGATTTGCACCAGTAGCACGGGAAAATGATTGCACATTGCCACGCTCATCAGCCGCAAAAACAAAACGCTCATCAATGCCAGGCCCTACTTCAGCAGAAAGTTCACGTGCCCAACGTAATGCACCGTTAGCTACATCCGCACATGCCAATCGCCCTTGGTAAGAAGTAGCGCAAATATCTTTACCTGCCAAAGCTGGCGTGCCGGACACATCGACTACACGCTCTAATTCTGTGGCACCACGTGGCTCAGCAATGGATGATTCCCAACGTGGTACACCAGTACCAACAGAGAGCGCTAATAAACGTCCCGCAGGCAAGGCAACATAAGCCGTGTCATCTTCAATTACAATTCCCGGCGCAGCTTGCAGAGCCAATGTTGGAGCAGGACGTTGAACAAACCAACGTCTTGCACCCGTTTCAGAGTCCAGTGCCAAGATACGATTATCTAAACTACGCAAAACCACTACACCGCGACCAACCGCTGGTGAAGAAAGAATTTGACTTGATGCCTGTGATTTCCAAAGGCTCTTCCCGTTGCTTGCATCAAAGGCGAGTACTACACCATCTTGCGCACCAACGACAACTGTTTTGCCGTCTGAACCGACACCTGCTGTCAATTTTGCGCCCGCGTTAATACGCCAAATTGATTTTCCATTGCTTGCGTCTATACATGCAATGTTGCCATCTGCGCTAGCTACAAATAATTTGTCGCGAACTAATATCGGCGATAAAACATAAACATCTGACTTTCCAATTTCTGCTGTCCAAGCAGTACGCAGTGCCATCGTGGTTTTAAAATCCACTAATGAAGCTGGCTCATTGCGCGGCGCTTTAGAGGAAAACGGATTACACGCAGTTAGTAAAACGGTAGTCGCGACGAGAATGATTTTTGTAATGTTATGCATGTTTACACCTTGATACTCAGGTCGCAGTTGCATCAGCGCCACCCAATGCATCAAGTTTTAATTGAATTAACTGACGCGCTGGATTTTTGATGTCAGTTTTATCTAAGGCTAATTTAAATGCAGCACGTGCCTCAGCAGTTTTATTTTGCGCTAATAGTAGGTCGCCTTTGCGATCAGCTACTAAAGCTGCAAATTGCTCAGGAAAATCAGCTGCTAAAATTTTTAATCCATCGTCGTAGGCTTTTTCATCTAGCAAAACACCAGCTAAACGAATACGAGCAAGAGCAATGTATTCTTCATTACGACCGTGATCCACAACCCATTGCAAATGCAATTTGGTTGCCTTTAAATCATTGGCTTCGAAAGTCGATTTTGCAGCTGCCAGTGCGCCCATTTGCGCATAAGGTGTTGCACTAAATTTATCTTTCATATCAGCGACAGCACGCGCAATTTTTGCGGGATCTTTCGCTTCGATTGCTTTTACAATTTCTTCATACAACAAAGCACCCTTCATTGATTCACTTTGTTGATATTTATTCCAGCCCAGCCAACCTAGCCAGCCAGCCAACACAATAATGAGTATCCATGTCACCACATTGCCGTATTGCTTCCACCAAGCTTTAAGGGTGTCCAGTTGTTCTTGTTCTTCGAGATCGTATGCCATGATTAATTAAGGATGGTAGTGAATATGACCGGCATGATCGTGCTCATGCTCAGTGTTGCCGATAATGTGATCAATTAAATGATCTACAACTTTTGTTAATGCTATCCGGTGCTGATTGTGTTCAGGGTCAGCATCACGCAAATGCTTGACTGTGGCCACATCATTCGCAATTTCATCATCACCTAGGATAACGGCATAGGCTGCACCGCTAGCATCTGCGCGTTTCATTTGCGATTTGAAACTACCCGCACCTCCGGAAGAAGCGCAATGTAGCACAACATCGAGCCCTGCATCCCGTAGACGCTCGCCCAACACAAAACATTGCATACGGGCGGCATCGCCTTGATGAACCAAATAAACATCACACTGATTCGCAGAAAAATGCTCGCCTGAAGCTTTCATGAGCTCTAACAAACGCTCTACGCCCATAGCAAAACCAACTGCCGGCGTGGGTTTGCCACCAAAAATTTCGACTAAGGGATCATAGCGACCACCACCACAGACCGTGCCTTGTGAACCCAATTGATCCGTCACCCATTCAAACACGGTGCGATTGTAATAATCCATACCGCGCACAAGTCGAGGGTTAATCGTAAATGGAACGCTGTTATGTCTCAGAATAGCTTGCACGCCTTCAAAATGCGCTAAAGATTCAGCACCCAAATAATCTAACAACTTCGGTGCATTATTGACTAACTCCTGCATCGCAGGATTTTTGGTATCGAGAATACGCAAAGGATTGGTATGCAAACGACGTTGTGCATCAGCATCCAGTTCTGATTGATGCGCATTGAAGTAGGTAATTAAATCAGCTCTATGACGATTGCGTTCTTCTGCATCACCTATGGAATTTAATTCTAGTTTGACGTCAGTCAAACCTAAGTCATCCCATAATCGCTGACACAGCATGATCATCTCTGCATCAATATCTGGACCAGTAAACCCAATTGCTTCTGCACCTACTTGATGAAATTGACGATAACGTCCACGCTGTGGTCTCTCATGACGAAACATAGGACCTGCGTACCATAAACGCTTAGGACTATCGTAAGTTAAATTATGTTCTAAAGCAGCACGTACGACACCCGCAGTATTCTCAGGTCTTAAGGTGAGTTCATCACCATTCATGCTGTCGACGAAAGAATACATTTCTTTTTCAACGATATCCGTGACTGCACCCAGCCCACGTGCAAATACTGCAGTGGGTTCCACTATCGGTGTGCGAATTTGCTGATAACCATAACTCTTTAAAACTGTATGCACGGTG
The DNA here is from genome assembly GCA_947454475.1 of Oxalobacteraceae bacterium. Lineage (GTDB taxonomy): Bacteria > Pseudomonadota > Gammaproteobacteria > Burkholderiales > Burkholderiaceae_D > Pernthalerella. The sequence goes on along the minus strand of CANGLD010000005.1, from coordinate 1,326 downwards.
TTTTCAAATAATTCCCACAGCGGCGCATCGGCAGGAAGAATGTCATTCATTCCTTTCACCGCAAGAATTTTTTCTGCTTTTTTCTGTTCAGACATAATATTTTTTACTATCGCTTTTTATTTCTCAGCATGACATCACGCTGATACGCTATTTTTTCCGTAATGGCTTTTTACATAGTCAAGTACGATTGCTTGAAATTCTTCAGCAATATGTTCACCACGCAGCGTGACTGTTTTTTGACCATCCACAAAAACGGGTGCTGCCGGTGATTCACCAGTACCTGGCAAACTAATACCAATATTGGCATGTTTAGATTCACCTGGTCCATTCACAATACAACCCATGACAGCCACATTCATACCTTCCACACCAGGGTAAGTATTTTTCCAAGCAGGCATTTGTTCACGCAAATAACTTTGTATCCGATCAGCTAATTCTTGAAATACCGTTGACGTAGTACGTCCACAACCAGGGCAAGCAATCACCATCGGTGTGAATTTTCTCAAACCCATAGTCTGCAGTATTTCTTGACCAACGATGACTTCGCGTGTGCGATCTCCACCGGGCTCAGGTGTCAAAGAAATACGAATCGTGTCACCTATACCTTCTTGTAACAGCACACCCAAAGCTGCAGTCGAGGCCACAATCCCTTTGCTACCCATACCTGCTTCGGTTAAACCTAAATGCAAAGGATAGTCACAACGTTTTGCTAACTCTCTATAGACAGCAATTAAATCTTGTACACCAGAGACTTTACAAGAAAGAATAATACGATCACGCCCCAAGCCTAATTCTTCAGCGCGCTGTGCGTTTTCTATCGCTGAGGTTACGAGTGCTTCATACATCACTGCTTGCGCACTCCAAGGTTGAGCTCGCTGCGCATTTTCATCCATGATGCGCGCTAAAAGTGATTGATCCAGACTACCCCAATTTACGCCTATACGAACCGGCTTATCGTATTGACAGGCAATGTCTATCATCTGTGCAAATTGTGTATCACGCTTAGCACCCTGACCTACATTGCCAGGGTTGATACGATATTTCGATAAAGCTTTTGCACACTCAGGATACTCAGTGAGTAAGGTATGGCCGTTGTAATGAAAATCACCCACCAGAGGCACATCGATATCCATTTTATCGAGTTGCTCACGAATAGCGACCACAGCTGCCGCTGCTTCTGGTGTATTGACTGTAATACGTACCATCTCTGATCCGGCACGCGCTAATTCTTTGACTTGTATCGCTGTCGCAATCACATCTGCTGTATCTGTATTCGTCATCGATTGCACAACGATAGGTGCATCACCACCGACGATCACTTCACGT
>CANGLD010000004.1 GCA_947454475.1 Oxalobacteraceae bacterium | reverse complement strand
TTTGCGTCGTATTTTGCCTGGTTTGGGTGGATTTGATTGGGCAAGTCTATTTGGCGCTTTTCTGATTTCTTTATTATCAATCGTCTTACAGCTGGCAGCACGTTCTGCTCCATTCAGCGCACCCTCTATTATTTTGCTATCCGTTTTAACCATGGTGCATTGGATGGTGTACGGCTTAATCGGATTGTTATTCATAGAAGTGATTTTTAGTTGGGTGAATCCACATGCACCTATTGCGCCTATGGTACGAGCATTGAATGAACCACTGATGCGCCCATTGCGTCGATTATTACCGGCTATAGGAGGAGTAGATTTATCTCCTTTGGTTGCATTCCTTCTGTTACGTATTGTGTTGTTTGTGGCGGATGAAATCCTACTCAGTTTGGCTTAATGAAAGCCGAGTGGTGTAGTCAGCATGGCGATGCTATCAGGCTAAGTGTGCAAGTACTGCCGAATGCGAAAAACACAGAAGTAGTCGGTTTGTTAGATGGGGCTTTAAAAATACGACTTAAAGCACAACCCATAGAAGGTCAGGCGAATGAGGAATTAATTCGTTTTATTGCGACCCAAATTAAAGTGCCAAAAAAACAAATCAGTGTGGTGCGAGGAATAACGAGTAGGCTCAAGGTAGTGGAAATAAAAGCGCAGCGAGAAATAGAAGAAATCAGTCGACTATTGCTGCCATTGTGAAGGCACTACACATACTCGTGATGGAAATAAAAAAGGCGATGCAAAAGCATCGCCTTTTTACATGGTGATCAATTAAAAGCGATATCCATATTCTTGGAAAAATCGATCTTCGATTTGATCTAAAGTAGGTGCATGATTCTGTCCACCTTGGCTAGCAATTTTAATTGCACCCATAAGGCTAGATAAACGTCCTATCGTCATCCAGTCCATATCACGCGTTAAACCAAACAACATGCCAGCTCGGAAGGCATCACCGCAGCCCGTAGGATCAACGATATCTGCTACTTTAACTACTGGTATATCAAGGCGGCCATCGCTAGTAAAAATTTCAGCGCCTTGTTCACCGCGGGTCACAATCAAAGCAGAAACACGTTCTGCAATTTGTTGTAAGGACAAACCTGTGCGCTCAGTCAGTAACTCAGCTTCATAATCATTCACTGCGACATAAGTCGCGAGTTCAATGAAGTGCGTTAATTCTTCGCCATTAAACATAGGCAGACCTTGGCCTGGATCGAAGATGAAAGGAATATTCGCTTCTGCACAATCGCGCGCATGTTCTACCATGCCGTCACGACCATCTGGAGCGATGATAGCTAAACTCACTTTGCCAGCATCTGCAATTTTAATTTGATGCGACATCGCCATTGCGCCAGGATGGAAAGCGGTAATCTGGTTGCTATCGACGTCTGTGGTGATAAAAGCTTGCGCTGTATAAGATGAATCAATCATTTTTACGCAACGACGACTAATACCTAATTTATCTAAGCGTTCTATGTAGGGTGCACTATCTTGACCTATGGTTGCCATGATAAGTGGATCGCCATTCAAGAGTTTTAAGTTGTAAGCGATATTTCCTGCGCAACCACCGAATTCACGGCGTATACCTGGCACTAAAAAAGCGACATTAATTTTATGTAGCTGGTCAGCGAGTAAGGCTTCAGAAAAACGTCCGCCAAAGGACATGATGGTGTCGAATGCAAGTGATCCACAAATAAGTGAGGTCATGATGGGCCTATATCAAAGTTCAAAAAGCAAAAAATTTATTGGTCTTAGGGTGCTTAGGGGTAGAACATGGTGAGCTGGAAGTCAGTAGGCGCAGGTCCAGTGAGTTCAAACACCAGGCGTATCTCATGTTCCGATTGCGCAGCAATGCCTAGTTTTAATAAGCTAGGTTGAGTCAAAAAATTCTGCGGTAAGAAAACTTTGCGCGTAATGACGTCGCCTATGTCATCTTTGAGTTGTAATTCTAGTGAAGGCCATGATTGTGGTGATGGACTTTGATTACGTAACAAAGCGATTAATTCGAATTGATTCACTTGATCTGGAATCGCGCGTAACTGACTAGATTGCAAAGAGAGTTGTTTGATTTGCGCTGGTAGATTAATAGTGCAACCTAAATAAGCACATGCAATACGCATAGCGGGATCACTCTCAGGTGATTGCGCAACAATCTCATTCCGAAAATGAATCACAAGTTGTAGTGCGAGAGTGATGAACAATAACGGTATACCTACCCAAACAACTGTTTTCCAAAGTCGAGAGCGACGCGCTTTTTGCTTCGCTTCTTGAACAAACGCAGGTTCGTTCGCTGATGTGCTGTTTGCAGTTGTGCTCACTACAGGTGGAGAATCAACTTCATATTCCTCGAGCAGAGGATCAAACTTTGGTAAATCTTTACGAGGTTGAACTTGCCAATCCGAGATAGCTTTAGAGAGTGTTTCTAACTCATCTTGCATGTTGGGTTCAGTTTTGCCTGTGGCAGGCATGGATTCAGAAGCTGTTGAAGCGAGTTCAGTTTCTACTGCTGCTATTGGATTGAGTAAGAGATCAGCTGCTTCATCACTGACTAAGCGAGCACCACCGTCAAAGACTTGTCTGCAAGCGCCACAGCGAACCGTACCATTGCGCAGCAACAGTTGTTCTGTGGTGACCTTGAAGCGCGTTTCGCAGTGAGGACAAGTCGTAATCAACATACTAGATTTAACTAACGCCAAGAATTAATTTAAGAATGTTTTTGTTTGTCATTGAGACTGACTAGCTAAAGCAACCCATCCTTCATGTTCAGCCCAAACTGCCAGTTGAATAAAGGGTTGATAAGCATGAATCACTTCTTCAGCTTGTCGTGCAAGCACACCAGATAACACCATCTTGCCTTGTTTTTTTAATCGACCACACAGCATGGGTGCCATGAGTTTCAATGGACTTGCTAATATATTCGCGAGCAAATAATCATATTGCTGATGAGGATACAAAGCACCAAAATCTTCAGGTAGAAAATAATCAATAGTGCAAGCATTACGCTCTGCATTATAGCGAGCGGATTCAATTGCTTGTGGATCGATATCGACACCATGTACAGAACTTGCACCAAGTTTGTCGGCCACCATAGCGAGTATGCCGGAGCCACATCCATAATCCAGTACTGTGGAAGATTGTGGTGCATGTTTTTCTAACCATTCCATACACAGACGTGTAGTTGGATGGCTACCAGTACCAAAGGCTAAACCTGGATCAAGTTCGAGTACTAAAGCATTGGCATCCGGAGCAGCATGCCAACTAGGCACGACCCAAATACGTTCACCAATATGTATAGGTTCAAATTGGGATTGCGTGAGACGCACCCAATCTTGTTCTGCCACTTCACGTAATGTAAAAGGCCAAGAATGATTTTTTTCTGGATGGGTTAATTCACAGGACGCACAAGCAGCAGCAACTAACGCAGCATGATTTTCATTCGACTCTGCTAGAGCGATAACGCGACTACGCTCCCAAGCTTGTTGTTCAGGCTCCATGCCAGGTTCACCAAATAGTGCACGCTCTGCATCGGTACCTTCATCAGCATCTTCAACAGAAACGGAAAGCGCGCCAGCTTCCATCAACGCATCAGATAACAACTCTGCATGCTGGCGCGGTACTTCTAACACTATTTCAGTCCAGCTCATGATGGCCGCCTATTTTTTGGCAGCGAGCTTGGGGTTGTGTTCCAGATCTGGTTTGTCTGCCAGTTTATGTTCGAGATAATGAATGTTAGTGCCGCCTTCTGCAAAGCGAGCATCTACCATTAATTCACGATGCAGGGGAATGTTAGTTTGTATACCTTCCACCACCATTTCAGATAAAGCGATTTGCATACGTCGTATGGCTTGTTCACGTGTTGCGCCATATGCAATCACTTTGCCGACCATAGAGTCGTAATGCGGTGGTACGTAATAACCTGCATAAGCATGCGAATCTACCCGTATACCTGGACCGCCTGGTGCATGCCATGCGGTGATACGACCTGGTGAAGGCGTAAATTTAAAGGGATCTTCTGCATTGATACGGCATTCAATCGCATGACCTTCAATAACGATATCGCGCTGACGCAGTTTAAGTTTTTCTCCGAATGCCACACGTATTTGTTCTTGAACTAAATCTACACCGGTCACCATTTCAGTCACGGGATGCTCAACCTGAATACGCGTATTCATTTCTATGAAATAAAACTCACCTGCTTCATATAAAAATTCGAAAGTACCCGCGCCACGATAACCAATTTTGCGACAAGCTTCTGCGCAACGATCACCAATTTTTTCTATGAGTTTGCGTGGAATGCCAACTGCTGGCGCTTCTTCTATTACTTTTTGATGGCGGCGTTGCATAGAGCAATCACGTTCACCTAACCAAATCGCATTTTTATATTCATCCGCGAGTATTTGGATTTCCACGTGACGTGGATTTTCCAAATACTTTTCCATATACACTTCAGGATTACTGAAAGCAGCACCGGCTTCAGTCTTAGTCATCGTGACTGCATTTAATAATGCAGCTTCAGTGTGCACCACGCGCATGCCACGACCACCACCACCACCCGCTGCTTTAATAATGACGGGATAACCAATCTTGCGTGCGGTTTGAATAATAATTTTTGGATCATCCGGTAAAGCACCTTCTGAACCTGGTACGCAAGGCACGCCTGCTTTAATCATGGCTTGCTTAGCTGAGACTTTATCGCCCATTAAGCGAATGGAATCGGAGCGCGGACCAATAAAAACAAAACCAGATTTTTCTACGCGTTCTGCAAAGTCTGCATTTTCAGACAAGAAGCCGTAACCCGGATGAATCGCTTCAGCATCAGTGACTTCAGCTGCGCTAATAATAGCGGGCATGCTTAAATAACTTTGGGCAGAAGCAGCCGGTCCTATGCAAACAGATTCATCTGCAAGCTTGACGTATTTCGCTTCGCGATCTGCTTCTGAGTGGACAACAACGGTCCTAATACCCATTTCGCGACAAGCGCGTTGAATACGCAGAGCGATTTCACCACGGTTGGCGATTAGAATTTTTTCGAACATAGTGAGATCTGTATATCACTGCCAGCAAGCTCGTCGTAGGACGGTTTGCTGCTAGCAGTAACACAACACCTTTGTGAAGTTATCCAATGACGAACAGAGGCTGGCCGAACTCAACTGGTTGTCCGTTTTCGACCAGGATTTGTGTGATGACGCCAGAAGCATCAGCATCAATCTCATTTAACAGCTTCATAGCTTCGATAATACAAATCGTGTCACCGTCTTTAATCGTAGAGCCTAGTTCTACAAACGGCGCTGCACCAGGAGCAGAGGAGCGATAGAAAGTCCCAACCATAGGAGACTTAACGATATGTCCAGTCGGCTCGGCTGCAGCAGGAGCCGCTGCAACTGCAGGTGCAGCTGGTTGAGCTTGCATATGCGTGCCAGGAGCGTGTGACATCGGTTGCTGCATCATCACCACTTGGTTAGAAGCAGCAGATGATTTAACGATTTTGACTTTGCTTTCTCCTTCTGTGACTTCCAGTTCGGAGATGCCTGATTCAGCAACCAAGTCGATGAGAGTTTTGAGTTTTCTTAAATCCATTGAAGATCCGTTTTATGAAACAAAAGAAAAATGGCCGTAATAAGAATGAGCCGCGATTATAAGCTTTGCAGCGAGATAATGGAAATTAGCTAAATTTAAAGCTTTTTGATGGCAAATTCGATACCAATGCGATAACCATCTGGTCCCAGGCCGCAGATCACGCCGGCCGCTAATTCAGACAAAAAAGAGTGATGTCTAAAGCTTTCCCGCTTATAGATATTAGAGATGTGAACCTCTACAAACGGTATGGCGACCCCAGCCAGTGCATCACGTAATGCGACGCTAGTATGGGTAAGTCCGCCAGGATTAATCACAATTGCATCTACCCCTGCTGCTTTAGCAGCTTGTATCTTGTCAATTAATACACCTTCGTGATTACTTTGCAGGCAAGCCAATTGAGCACCTGCAGCCTTTGCTTGAGCAATTGCAGCGTGCTCAATTTCAGCCAAAGTCGTTGCCCCATATACCTCGGGCTCGCGGCTACCCAATAAATTTAGGTTAGGCCCATTCAGTAGTAGCAGGTTTGTTGCCATCGAGATAGCACTCGGTTTGACGAAGAAGGGGGCATTTTGCCGGAAAATGCAGAGTTAAGGCAAGCGAAAAGCCTTAATGGGATTAGGGGGGGAGTAAATCTTCGCGCAATTTTTTCATGTCTAGCCGGCCAAGATAGACTTGACGAACCTGACCTTGCGGGCTGATCAAGACGGTAAAAGGTAGCCCCCCCGCCTGATTTCCAAATAGCTTCGACAGTTCAGTGCCGTTCATGCCCGCCACCAGAAGTGGATAAGTGATGTGATGGGTTGAAGAAAATTCACGAATATTCGAGGGTGAATCTATACCTATGCCGATTATTTGTAGATTTTTATCTGCCATTTCAGTTTGCAGTGCGACCAACTCTGGCATTTCTGAAACACAGGGAGGGCACCAAGTTGCCCAAAAATTAATTAAGAGATGCTTACCTTGCCACTCTTGCAATTTATGTAGCTTATTCTCTGTGTCGGGCAGCGCGGTCGCCATCAAACTAGTCACAGCAACTTGCTCTGCTGTGGGTTTACTTTTCATCCAGCTTACATAAGCCCCGAATGCTGTAAACAGCAGCGCTGCCACAATCAATAATGTGGTTTTGATCTTCATGCTGGATCGCTTTCATTTAGTAGAGCATTTAGCATGGTCAACGTAAGTTGTTCTTGCACTTTGCCGTTTCCCGCTCGGGGGGTACTGCGCACATCATCGGGTTCATAAATAGTCAGGTGCACACCTTCGTTCTTCCACATAAAAGAGAGCGTCTCTAACATTTCACCGCGTTGTTTGTAATGAGGCGTCTCACCGACCACATAATCCACATCTGCATTTAATAAGAAAACAGCAACATCTTTGCCGCTTTCTGGGAAAAGCTGAATATGAATATCGGAATGCTCACCCGCCGTACCATTCGCAACAGCTCCCACCAATCGTGGATGAAAGCGTTCAAATCTTTGCATCAGTTCTACAGCTAATAATCGTAGCGACTTTAAGCGTGCAGGTTGTTCATCACCCATGAACAGCGCCTGATATTCACGAACTTCTGCCTCAATTTGCGCGTTATCAGGTAAGACATCACCACGTGTTTTGCTGTTGCCGAGTATGAGTTTTGCGGCTTTACGTTTTGCAGTTGCATAGTCTGCGCCATCCTCAGCAATCATGCGTGCTGCAGCCATAGCTATTTCTGCTCTGAGGTGTTCGCCATCGCTAGGGTAGAGGATCATAAGAGTTGAATAGCCTGCAGTTTTACGGGAATACGGATTGAGGGATACTGAATGCAAGAGTAAAAATCACCAAATGCACAACAAGCTAAGCCTTAATCATGATGCTTTCAGTACGAGCTTAGTGTAGCTAGGGTGTTTTAGTCTGAAATTCCATGCTTGAACACATTAGCCAGAGGCTAGGCTCAGGTAAAATCTCAACGTTGCAAAAACCTGATTCTACAATGCATATTCACATACTTGGTATCTGCGGCACCTTCATGGGCGGACTGGCTGTACTGGCACAAGAAGCTGGACACAAAGTCACTGGCTGCGATGCCAACGTCTACCCTCCTATGAGCACACAATTACGTGCACAAGGCATAGAGCTGATCGAGGGTTTCGATCCTGATCAACTGAAATTAAAGCCAGATCTCTTTGTGGTGGGGAATGTGGTCTCACGTGGTAATCCATTAATGGAGGCAATTCTTAACCAAGGTTTGCCTTATACATCGGGACCACAATGGATAGGTGAGCACATCTTACAAAATAAGTGGGTATTAGCTGTGGCGGGTACCCATGGTAAAACCACTACTGCATCTATGCTCGCTTGGATACTGGAAGATGCTGGATATCATCCAGGCTTTCTCATAGGGGGTGTACCTATGAATTTTGGTATCTCAGCGCGGTTACAAGGCAAGCAAAATGAAAACGCTTTCTTTGTGATTGAGGCCGATGAATATGACACTGCCTTCTTTGATAAACGTAGTAAGTTTGTGCATTACCGTCCGCGCACAGCAATCCTGAATAATCTTGAATATGATCATGCAGATATATTTCCTGATTTAACTGCAATAGAAACCCAGTTTCATCATCTCGTGCGTACTGTGCCAGAGATAGGTGGATTAATTGTGAATGGTCGTGAAGCTTCTTTGCGCCGTGTAATTCAACGTGGATGTTGGAGTCATACTGAATGGTTTGGTGGTGCAGCAGAAGAAGGTTGGGCTATGCGTGAACATGATGATGCCTCATTTGATGTCTTACTTAAAAATGATTTGATAGGGACTGTGCATTGGTCTTTATCTGGCGAACATAATCGATTAAATGCAGTGGCTGCAATTGCCGCAGCACGTCATGCTGGTGTGCCACCTGCGCAGGCGATACATGCATTAGCAAGTTTTGAAAATGTGAAGCGTCGTATGGAGACGCGTGGAGTCGCTAAAGGTGTAACGGTCATAGATGATTTTGCTCACCATCCCACAGCGATTACGACGACTGTAGCCGGATTGCGTCATAAAGTAGGACAAGCAAGAATACTCGCCGTATTAGAGCCACGTTCTAACACCATGAAATTAGGCACGATGAAAGATGCCTTGCCAGGTAGTCTGCTAGAAGCAGATTTAGTATTTGGTTATGGCGCTAAAGGCGATGGAAAGAACGCATTAGGTTGGGATTTAAGTGCAGCGCTTGCGCCTTTAGGAAATAAAGCAAAGGCATTTGATGAGTTAGATTTACTCGTGCATGCAGTTGCTGCTGCAGCACAATCGGGCGATACGATACTGGTAATGAGTAATGGTGGCTTTGGTGGTGTACACCAAAAATTATTAGATGCTATAAATAGTCGCGCAGATTGACATTCTATTCATGATTCTTTATCTGCATGGCTTTCGATCTTCACCTGCATCTTTTAAAGCCCGCATGATGCGTTCACATTGTGAAGCTTGCGGAATAGTAGACCAATTTATTTGCCCACAATTGCCTGCTTCACCTGCCTCCGCTATGCAATTAATTGAGAATTTAGCGAGCAACTACGATGCAGATGCGTTAACTGTAGTGGGTTCTTCTTTGGGCGGATATTACGCAACAGCTTTGGCTGAAAAAATAGGTTGTAGAGCAGTGTTACTTAATCCTGCTGTAAGACCAGCACAAGATTTACAAGATCATGTGGGCGCACTCACAACATGGCATGCTAATGAGCCTTTCGAGTTTAAAACAGAATACATTGCCGAGTTAGAAGCCATCGCTGTGACTAACATCACACAACCAGAACGCTATTTTTTAGTGGCTGCAACGGGCGATGAAGTATTAGATTGGCATAGCATGACTGAACATTATCAAGGCGCACGACAATTAGTGATTAACGGTAGCGATCACGGCATTTCAGATTTTGATAAGTACATCGATGAAGTTATCGCATTTTGCGGTCATGCTTAGTGTTATGCGTGATTTATCGCGTAAGCAATTGAGCAAACAAATACAACGACTAAAGTAAGCAATGAATTTATTTTTTGAAGAAGCCGGTGACTTCAAAGTGGGCGCCATCTTGTCCCAGCAGGGTGAGGCTTATCAAGTCGAAACACCTTCGGGCAAGCGCACTAAAGTGCGTGCACGTGATGTCTTGTTGCAGTTTGCTAGCCCTACTCCTAGTGAATTAATGTCGCTTGCTAGTGATTTAGCAAAAGATATGGACACCGCTTTTTTATGGGAAGTAGCAGGTGAGCAGGAATTTGATTTTGCTGATCTAGGTATGGAATATTTCGGACATAAACCTGAGCCACAAGAAGCAGCCGGTTTGTTAATGAAGCTTTCCACTGCACCGATTTATTTTTACAAAAAAGGTAAAGGCCGTTATAAAGCTGCACCGCAAGCTTCATTGCAAGCAGCACTACTCGGCTTGGAAAAGAAAAAACAGCAGGCCATACTACAAGCGACCTATGTAGAAGAACTCAAGGCAGGTAAGTTACCAGCTTCTATGGCTAGCATGATGCCGCAATTATTATTTAAGCCTGATAAAAATACGATTGAGTACAAAGCATTAGAAGCGGCATGCACCGCATTGCAAACAACACCTGCAAGACTGATGTTAACGGTAGGGGCCATACCGAATACCTTGCAATTACATTTCTCTAAATTTTTATTAGAGCAGTTTCCTAAGGGACGAGGTTTTCCTGCGATCACATTGCCAAGTGCGCCTGAACTTCCTATGGCAAGTGTGCAAGCTTTTTCAATTGATGATGTGACAACCACAGAGATTGATGATGCTTTCTCGGTGCAGCATTTATCAGATGGTGATATTTGTATAGGCATACATATCGCAGCACCTGCTTTAGCCATACAAAGAGATGATGCAATTGATGTGATTGCGCGATCACGTATGAGTACGGTGTATATGCCTGGTGACAAAATAACGATGTTGCCAGATGAGTTTGTTAACCTATTTACATTAGCAGAAGGCTTACCTAGGCCAGCACTCTCTTTATATGTCACCTTAAATAAAGATGACTGGTCGGTACGATCTACGAAGACAGTGATAGAGCAAGTGCCAGTAGCAGCAAATTTACGCCACAACGATTTAGATGACTTGGTTACAGAAGAAGCTTTGCAAAATGGCGAAGGAGACTATCCATTTAAAAATGAAATCAGTGTGCTTTGGCAATGGGCGCAAGTGCTAGAACAAGGTCGCATGAAAAAACGCGAAGAGTTTGGTTTGCGTCCTGAGCAAAATAATCGTGTAGATTTTAATTTTTATGTAGAAGATGAGACTGTCACCATCACGCGTAGAAAGCGTGGCGCACCACTGGATAAAATCGTTGCTGAGTTAATGATTTTCGCTAATAGTAGTTGGGGAAAATTAATGCATGAGTGTGGCGTGCCTGGCATTTATCGTGCGCAGGGCGGTGGGAATGGCTGGTCATCTCGACTACAAGTGCGCATGCAAACACATGCAGCACCGCATCAAGGTCTAGGTGTAGATCAATACGCTTGGAGTACATCACCACTACGACGCTATACCGATTTAGTGAATCAATGGCAGATCATGGCCTGTGTTTCACACTCTGTCACTGCGCCTTTGGTCGCGCCATTCAAACCTAAAGATGCAGATTTATTCGCGATAGTTTCTGCATTTGATGGCGCCTATGCAGCCTATGCAGATTTTCAAAACACCATGGAGCGTTATTGGTGTTTGCGTTGGTTAAAGCAGGAATCGCAGCGACAAGAATCACAACGCAATGTGGATGCGGTCGTTTTAAAAGATGAAATGCTGCGCTTAACTGAGATTCCTTTAGTCATACAAATGCCTAGCTTGCCCACACTAGCGCGTGGATCACAAGTTAAGTTGGAATTGTTAGGTAGTGATGAAGTTGATTTATCTGTGCAAGCACGCCTGCTAGAGGTAGTGAAATCAGAGCTTGCTAACGATGAGAGTGAATTAGCTGATGAAGAAGCGGAAGAGAATGTAACAGAGAATATAAGTGAGAATTTAAATCAGGATGAGCAAGTGACACAACATCCATCAGCGGGGGTGCATGCTACATCTCCTGTCAACACGGAATAAGATGCATACACCGCCACCAAATCGTTCATTAACGATAGCGGTCGGTGTATCGCTGCTGCTGCATGTCATTCTATTGTGCATACATTTTGTCGCGCCAGAGCCATTTCGTTTTAAGCCCTTAGATCCTGCATTAGAAATTATTCTTGTTAATTCCAGTCATCAGCAAGCACCACTCAAAGCCGATGCGTTGGCACAAGCGAATCTGAATGGTGGGGGTGATGCAAAAGAAGGGCGAGCAAAATCACCTTTGCCAGATATGAAAAAATCGGTAGAGGGTAGTGCATTAGAAGCGCGTCGCAAACGTATTGCAGAGCTTGAGCAAATGCAAAATCGCGTTCTCGCTCAGATGGCAACGAAAACGCCACAACGCGTGAAGCAATTAACAGATAAAACTAAATCGCAGCAGCCCGATGCAGCGTTAAGCGCAAAACAACAAGAAGAAGCATTGGCTTTAGCACGCAGAGAAGCTGAGATAGCGCAGCGCATACAAGATTACAACAAGCGTCCAGTTAAAACACAAATCACGCCCAGTACTAAAGCGGTGAATTATGCTTTGTATTATGCGGCTGTACAAAAACGAATAGAAACGATAGGAACGGCACGCTTTCCGCAGCAAAATGGAAAAAAATTATATGGAGAGTTGGTGATGTATATACCCATCTTTCAAGATGGATCCTTATATATGGTGGAAGGTGGTCCACGAGTTGAACGTAGTTCAGGTAATCCTATTTTAGATAATGCTGCGTTAGCGATAGTGCGTAGTGCAGCTCCGTTTACTACTTTACCTCCCGAGATTAATGCGCAAGGCAAAACACGGGTATGGGAAATTGTAACGCGCTTTTCTTTTTCTAAAGATGATGTGCTCACAACTACGAATCAAAAGGATGCCAATTGAGCCAAGCACACGATCACTATGTTGTTATAGGTAACCCTATTGAGCATAGTAAGTCACCAGCAATTCATACGCAGTTTGCATTGCAAACGCAGCAAGCGCTGAGTTATGAACGCTTATTGGTTCCCGTTGATGGATTTGAAGGCGCCATTAAGGACTTAATTGCAAAGGGTGTGCGTGGAGCGAATGTCACATTGCCGTTTAAATTAGATGCCTACCAGATCGCGACTGATTTAACACCACGTGCGCATGCAGCCGGTGCAGTGAATACGCTTAAATTTGAAGGCGATAAAATTTTAGGAGACAACACAGATGGTGTTGGTTTGGTTCGCGACCTAGTCGTGAATGCGGGTGTATCACTCCAAGGTAGTCGAATTTTATTATTAGGCGCAGGTGGTGCTGCTCGTGGTGTGATCTTGCCCTTGCTGTCAGAATTGCCTGCAGAATTGGTAGTGGCAAATCGTACTGTACAAAAAGCGCAAGACTTGCTTGCGCATTTTCATGGTCATTTGGTCGCATTAGCTGCAAGTAGTTTTGAAGCTTTAAGTGGTGAATTCGATGTGGTGATTAATGCGACATCTGCTAGCCTATCTGACAGTGTGCCGAATATCTCTTCATCTTTACTCAATAAACAAAGTTTTGCTTACGACATGATGTATGGTGCAAAGCCAACTCGTTTTATGCAATGGGCTAGCAAACAACAATCTACTGTGCGCGATGGTTTGGGTATGTTGATAGAGCAAGCAGCGGAGTCTTTTGAATTGTGGCGTGGTGTGCGTCCTGATACTGCAGCAGTTTATACATGGTTGCGATCACAGCTAGATCAATCTTCATGAAGAAAAAAATTATTCTATTGGTTTTAGGCTTTCCAGTTGCACTCGTAGTCTTAGTGCAGTTTTGGTATTTGCTGCATATATGGTGGTGGGTGGATCACAATCCAACCTCCACCTCATTTATGCGAACTCAATTAGAGCGCTTGCAAGAAAAAAAACCTGAAATAAAATTGCAGCATCAGTGGGTTCCCTACAATCGTATTTCAAATAATCTTAAGCGCGCCATTATTGCGTCAGAAGATGCAAATTTTGCAGAGCATGAAGGTGTGGATTGGGATGCTTTACAAAAGGCCTATGTAAAGAACGCGAAAAAAGGCAAGATTGTGTCGGGTGGATCAACCATCACTCAACAGCTCGCAAAAAATCTTTTTCTTTCAGGTGAGCGCAGTTATTTGCGTAAAGCAGAAGAGATGATGATTACTTTCATGCTTGAAATAATGATGGATAAACAACGCATATTCGAAATTTATTTGAATGTAGTGGAGTGGGGGAATGGCGTATTTGGTGCTGAAGCCGCAGCGCGTCGTTATTTTGGTGTGCCTGCAGCAGCACTAGGTCCTCAGGAAGCGGCGCGGTTGGCTGTGATGCTGCCTAATCCACGCTATTTTGGTCGACATTTAGATTCTAATTATCTGAATCGTCGCACTGCGTTGATCATGCAGCGTATGAATAGTGCCGATTTGCCGTAAGAGT
This sequence comes from Oxalobacteraceae bacterium, assembly GCA_947454475.1. GTDB lineage: Bacteria > Pseudomonadota > Gammaproteobacteria > Burkholderiales > Burkholderiaceae_D > Pernthalerella. The sequence goes on along the minus strand of CANGLD010000004.1, from coordinate 20,841 downwards.
TGGTCATACAAGGCTGTTTGTTTCTATTCTTGCTTGCCTCATCCTCTCTATGAAAGTAAACTTGCGCTGTTTTTGTTACCGGAGACCCCACTTGGGTAGTCCCTTATACCATCACCAGTCGTCTTACAGCGACCTCGGTGAGAGCTCCTCCCTCCTCATGTAGTTCTTGGGCGCCTCTCACTTTGCATGGTGAGTAGGCGCATGTAGCTAAGTTGCTGCGCCCCCTGAAAATAATCAACTGCAAATAAATTTGCGCAGTTCAAACCGTACTCGTTACGGTCAGGAGAGCCCATGATTAATGTATTTGTATTGCAAGGCGGACGACTCAGTCAGGTCAATATTGAGACCAGATCCGATCTTGAGCGCGCTGCGCCTATTTGGGTTGACTTAACTGATCCTACCGATGAAGAGCGTGATTGGGTACGTAGTATTTACGGCGTGACCTTACCGGATGAAGATGAAGTAAAAGACATCGAAGCGTCTGCACGCTATTACGAAGCAGATAATGGCGATTTGCATTTGCGCTCAGACTTCTTGCTAGAGGTTGAAGACGATAAATCACGTGTGGTGACAGTTGCATTCATACTGGCTAAGAATTTATTGTTTTCTATGCATAACGATGATTTGCCAGTCTTTCGTTTGGTGCGTATGCGTGCACGATCACGTCCCGGTTCCATTGGTGACTTCAAAGATGTGCTGTTAGATTTATATGCAACGGATGTGGAATATTCTGCAGATGCGTTGGAAGGCATTTATCAAAATCTTGAAGATGTCAGTCATAGCGTTTTACAGAAAGACATTAGTGACCAAGATGCGGCTGAATTACTGAATGCCATGGCGCGTGAAGAAGATTTGAATGGTCGTATACGACGCAACATGATGGATACACGTCGTGCAGTAAGTTTCATGATGCGGGGTCGTTTATTAAACGCAGATCAATTTGATGATGCACGACAGATTTTGCGTGACATTGAATCACTTGATGGACACACTGCTTTTTTATTCGATAAGATTAACTTCTTAATGGATGCAACTGTAGGTTTCATTAATATTAATCAGAATAAAATTATTAAAATATTTTCTGTCGCATCGGTCGCGTTTTTGCCACCTACTTTGATTGCTAGTATTTATGGCATGAATTTCCGCTGGTTGCCGGAATTAGATTGGAGTTGGGGTTATCCGTTTGCTTTATTGCTGATGTTAGCAAGTGCAATCACGCCATTTTGGTATTTCAGATACAGAGGATGGTTGAAGTAATAAAGTGCGCTGTGAAGTCAGAAAAAATAAATGGTGGATTCCATAACGAGGTAATCCACCATTTTTTTTCGTAAATTTTTTGCTGCAATAATTTTTATTACGCAGTCAATATTTACTATGCCGCGACTTGAGCAAAAGCTTCACGTGCGCAACGTAAAGTTTCATTGATGACGACATCATCATGTTGAGCAGACACGAAACCTGCTTCAAACGCAGAGGGTGCCAGATAGACGCCGCGATCTAGCATCAAGTGGAAGAAGGTATTAAAGCGATTTTTATCGCAGTGCATCATCTCAGCATAATTGGTTGGTACTTGAGATGTGAAATACAAACCAAACATGCCGCCCACTGCATTAGCACAAAAATCTATGCCTGCTTCTTTCGCTGCTGCACTCATACCATCTGTGAGCTTTTTAGTTTGCGTGGTGAGTGATTCATAAAAACCAGGTTGTTGAATAATTTCTAAAGTCGCCATACCTGCTGCAACCGCAACCGGATTGCCCGATAAGGTACCTGCTTGATACACACCACCGATAGGTGCTAAATGCTGCATTAAATCTGCACGCCCACCAAAAGCAGCAACAGGTAGTCCACCACCTATGACTTTACCAAGCACTGTCATATCAGGCGTAACGCCATAAATTGATTGCGCGCCACCTAGTGCAACACGAAATCCAGACATCACTTCATCAAACAATAACAAAGCACCATGCTGACTACAGAGGCGACGCATAGTTTGCAAAAATTCTAGTGAGGCAGGTAATAAATTCATATTGCCTGCAACCGGTTCAACAATAACGCAAGCAATGGTTGAACCTTTAGATTTAAAAACTTCTTCTAGTTGTTCGCAATTATTATAGTCAAGCACCATAGTGTGCTTAGCAAAATCAGCAGGTACGCCGGAAGAAGTAGGATTGCCAAAAGTGAGTAGTCCACTACCTGCTTTGACTAATAAGGAATCAGCATGGCCGTGGTAACAACCTTCAAATTTAATGACGGTGTCGCGACCCGTAGCACCACGCGCTAGACGCAATGCACTCATTGCGGCTTCTGTGCCCGATGAAACCAGTCTGACTTGTTCAATCGAAGGAACTAATTGGCAGATTTTTTCTGCCATTAAAATTTCACCTTCAGTGGGTGCACCAAAACTCAATCCTTTTGCTGCTGCGTCTTGCACCGCTTTGACGACTTTAGGATGAGTGTGTCCAACAATTGCAGGACCCCATGAACCTATGTAATCAATATAGCGTTTATTATCAGCATCCCAAAAATAAGGACCTTCAGCTTTGGTAATAAAACGTGGCGTACCACCTACTGAGCGAAAAGCACGAACGGGAGAGTTAACACCACCTGGTGTGCTTTTTTGAGCGCGTGCAAATAAAGTTTCGTTATTCGACATTTTTATCGTGTTTTGTTGAGTGAGTATGAAATCTTGAAATGAAATTTTTCTTAGTTACTACTGCACGGACTGATTTATTTTTATTACAGTTGTTACATTAATTTTTTCTACTAATAGCAGGTCTTACAAAATATCAGTTTTAAGATCGGATTCACGTGCCCAAAAAAAGCGATCGGGTATCAGCTTACCCATTCCTAATCGTTGTGCATGACTTAATGCTGCGGCAGTATATTCTTCTGCTTCGACTACCGCTTCAGGTACGGTAATGCCATTAGCAAGCATGGCAGCAATACCCGCAGAGATAGTATTGCCCGCACCAACAAAAGCACCCGCAAGTCGACTTCTGCTATCTGTGCGGATTATGCCATCAGAATTGAACAAGGTATTCATAACATCTTGTTTCTCAGCTGGCGTGCCAGTCACCATCACAAATTCACAACCGAGTTGAATCAAATGCATGACATCGATTTCCAGCATAGATTCTTCACTCGGTTCACGCCAGGTTTCTGCAAGCTTGGCTAGTTCATCTACTGATAGCAGGAGTATGGTTGATTGGGGAATCAATAACTCACGCAGTGCAATCAGAATTTCTTCATCCACATCAGTATCAGCAAGTGCAGTGGAAAATGGATCGAGTACAAGTGGAACTTCCGGATAATCGGAGACGATTTCTGCAATCGCGGCAATGGTTTCTACACCACCGGTATAGCCAATTTTAAAAGCAGCAACTGGCATATCTTCAAGCATGACACGAGCTTGATCGGCAACCCAGTCGGCATCAATAGGCTGAACATCTTCAGTGCCAGTAGTATCGGCAATCGAGATCGCAGTGATAACGGATAAACCATGGCAACCCATGCCTGCAAAGGAGGCAAGGTCGGCCTGAATACCAATCGCTCCTACAGGATCGGTCAGTCCGAAAGTCAGCACAAGAGGCGAAGTTTGGTTTTGCACTGGGACTAGATTAAGATAGATCACTTTGCATTTTACTTGAAGGGCAGTGCTGTGAGCGATAACAAGACAACTGAACAAGAATTCAAAACATGGATGTGCCTGATTTGTGGCTGGGTATACGACGAAGCTGCTGGTTTACCAGACGAAGGCATCGCTCCTGGCACACGTTGGGATGATGTGCCCATGAACTGGACCTGTCCAGAATGCGGCGCACGCAAAGAAGATTTTGAGATGGTTGCTATCTAATTAATAGATTTCTCGAAAAGTCCTTTTTCTAGGGCTAATCTTTAAGCCCCACTCAAATTTGTCGCCAAAACGACGACAGTAAAAAAATTTGATGTTGCCAATATTTTAAATAGTTTCTCTTTTTGTTACAGTTGCGCCCGATTCCCTGCAACGTTTAATGGGTGGCGCAATGGATGTAACTCAAGGGCGGATCGCGTCGCCTATTCTGGTTGTCGATGACAGCAGCACGATACGACGATCCGCTGAAATTTTTCTCGCTCAATCTGGCTATTCGGTGGTGTTTGCCGAAGATGGCTTTGAAGGCATTGCAAAAATCATGGAGCATGCACCGGCCTTGATTTTGTGTGATGTGATCATGCCCAGATTAGATGGTTATCAGATCTGTAGTTTGGTCAGGCATAACCCTCGCTTCCAACATATCCCCGTTGTGATGCTGTCTTCCAAAGATGGCGTATTCGATCGTGCGCGTGGCGTTTTGGTCGGTGCCAATGCCTATCTCACCAAACCTTTTACCAAAGATAGTTTGTTAAAAACAGTGGCTATGCATTTGACGCGTGCTGAGCCTAGCCTTAGTCACGCTTAATTTTTAATCAATAAGTTTTATGCCCATGCAAAAAATTTTAATCGTAGATGATTCACCGACAGAGCGATTTTATTTATCTGAATTACTCACATCGAATGGCTATGTAGTCGCTACTGCAGAAAATGGTGAGGATGCAATCGAATCTATTCGTAAAGATATGCCAGATTTAATTTTGATGGATGTTGTCATGCCAGGGCAGAACGGTTTTCAGGCAACACGAGAAATTGCACGCAATCCTTTAACGGAGCATTTACCTATCATTATTTGTACTAGTAAGAACCAAGAGACAGATCGTATTTGGGGTCTGCGGCAAGGTGCAAGAGATTACCTAGTAAAACCAGTCAATACGAAATTGTTATTGCAAAAAATCGCTAATCATTTACGTCCAACTGTTTGATATGCAGGATAGTCCATCAGACTTAGCACTGAATAAGCGAGAGCAATCAAAAATTGCACGTCGACTTCAGTTACGGGAATTTCAAAGAGAAATCGCAGAAAAAACATTTAAGTCAGAGGGAAAAAATTCTGCACCTGATAGTCGTAGATTGGCTGTGCAAGTTGGAGAAGAGTATTTGTTGATGCATCTCGTGCAAACCGGAGAAGTGCTGAGTTATCCCGTTGTTACTCGAGTTCCTAACGCTAAATCTTGGTTTCTTGGTTTATTCAGCCATCGTGATCGATTGCTTGGACTCACAGACTTAGCAGGAATGATGGGTAAATCAATCTGTGAAAAAAATAAAACAGACAAAGTACTGACGTGTGCCCCAGCTTTATCACTGCATTGCGCATTTCGCGTCACACGCATCGTTGGGCTAGTTGATAGTGCAGTGATGTCAGTACAGACGAATGCAGAAAAAGAGTGGCCGTGGCTAACACGTTACTACATCGATGATAACAACAATAAGTGGGCAGAAATTAATTTGCAAATATTAATGAATCATCCAACTTTTGTAGATATTTCCCTTTGATCTAAAAAATTAAGTAAGCAGGAATAAAGATGAAATTTGAAAATGAAATAAATGCGAATGAAGCAGCCTCAGCTAGCAATGCGCGCTTGGAGTCAGGGAAAATAATACCAAAAGGGATATGGAAAAATTTTACGAATAAATTAAGTGAAAAAATTAAGAAAAATATAAGCGATGTAAATTTACAAACCTGGCTACGTGTAACTACAGGTGCGCTCGCTTTTTGGGTCGCCGTGTTATTTGTTTTAACGTGGTTGAATGCTGAAGAGACTGCGAAAGCATCCGCTCAGACGCAATTAGCAGCTGAAGTATTAATGCATTCACAACGTATAGGCAAAGCATCGCCAAATGCAATCCAAGGAAATCACGATGCATTTAATCAATTAAAGCAAAGTCGTGCTGCTATTAATGATTATCTACATGTCTTAACTCACGGAGGCGTTGCGCAAGGCAGAAGCGTTCCAGAAGCAGATGAGGAAGCGAGTAAACAGCTCAAAGAAATTAAAGCGCTATGGTCGCGCTCGGATCATTCTGCCATACGCATCATGAATGTAGAAAAGCAGTTAGTAGGTTTTAGAGAGATTCAGCAAAAACTGAATAAACTCAGTCCTAACTTATTAGAAATATCAGAGCAAATTGCAACGCTGAATGCACAAACAAGCGCAACGCCGCGGGAGATTTCAGCATCAGGACAGCTCGTGATGCTGACTCAGCGGCTCGGTAAAGGTGTGAATGAATTTATGACTTCAGATGGTATTAATCCTGAAACTGCATTTCAACTAGGGAAAGATAGCAATACCTTTAAAGATATTGTGAGTGGATTTTTAGAGGGCAGTGCAGTGCTGCGTTTGCCTGCAGCATCCCATCCTGATGTGAGACTAAAGTTAAATGAATTACAGCAGTCATTTTCTGAATATCAGCAATTAGTGAGTGAGATTTTAAAAAATCTCGAACAATTTATTGCAGCTAAAGATGCTGAGCATTTAATTTTTAGTGAAAATGAGATCTTGCGCGATAAATTACAAATACTTCAGCGTGAATATTTGCTCAAGCAAAATCAAAGTAATTGGACTAGCTGGGGTATGTTGATTGCAGGCGTATTTGCGCTATCTACCATGATCGCTCTGGCATTGATATTGCTAAGACAAAGTCGCTTACGCACTATGGAGGCGGAGCAGCGTCAAGCCGAGGCTGAGAAGCAAAAGCAGGTAGCGATAGAACAAGAAGAAAAAATTCGACAATTGAATCAGCAGAATCAAGCTGCCATCTTGCGGTTAATGAATGAATTGCAAGAAGTCTCGGATGGGAATCTAACAGTACATGCAACAGTGAGTGAGGACATCACAGGTGCCATCGCTGATTCGGTTAACTTCATGTTAGAGGAGCTACGTACTCTATTAGATAAAGTAATGCAGATGACGCAGCGAGTCGCATTGGCCTCAGAGCATAGTCAACATATTTCTACTGAATCACTTACTTTAGCAGCACATCAGGCAACTGAAATTCAGCAAACAGGTCGCGATATATTACAGATGACAAATCAAATTCATCAAGTATCGCAGGCAGCGACAGCATCAACCGACGTGGCGCAAACTTCACTAGCAGCTGCAAAAAAAGGAGAAGAAGCGGTACAGCTTGCGATTAAGGGCATGCATGATATTCGCGACTTAATACAAGAAACCTCGAAACGTATAAAACGTTTGAGTGAATCTTCGCTAGAAATTGGTGACATTACTGAATTAATTACCGACATCACAGAACAGACGAATGTATTAGCACTTAACGCAGCAATACAAGCTGCTTCCGCAGGTGAGGCAGGCCGTGGATTTGCAGTGGTAGCAGAAGAAGTGCAGCGTTTAGCTGAGCGATCTGGTGAGGCTGCTAAACAAATTTCAGCTTTAGTACAAACCATACAAACAGACGCACATGATGCTGTCATGGCGATGGAAAAATCTACACAAGGCGTGGTGGAAGGTGCTCGTCTTTCTGATTCTGCTGGTGCTGTACTTGCTGAGATTAGACATATATCACAGCATCTCGCAGAACTAATACATGGCATTTCAAATTCCACACTAGCGCAATCGAGTTTGGCCGATGGCGTTGCTAAAAACATAGATAGTATTTTAACTATTACAGAACATACTAGAAATGGAACGACACAAACTGCAAATGCAATACACGAACTATTAGTTCTTGCTGAAGAATTGAAATCAGCAGTAGCGCGTTTCCGTATAGCCTAAGTCAGTCATAGCTGATGCTTAATTCGTATGCTTCAGTTGTTATAGAAGAAGTTAACCAGTCATGCACTTGGCTTGCTGAAGATTTTGCAAATATACAGGCTATACAAGGTAGTAATGAGAATGAAAAAAATAAAAAATGTATTCAATGGCAAGAAATTTTGCATCAAATAGATTGCGCATTGAATTTTGTCGATATTTCAGGCCTAGCAGGGTTAATTAAAATACAAAGTCAGGCCATATCGGCCGTAGCTAAAGGGGATCTTGCTCGTAGCACGCATTTATTCACTACGCTGTCCCAAGCGCAACGCACAACGATTCTATTTTTAGAAATGCGACTAGAAGGTGTGGAGATATTTCCCACTGCATTATTTTCAATCTATCAGTCGATTCACGAAATCGTGTTTGACGACGAAGCAGTCGTAGCGCATTTAATAAGCTTGCCTCAGGAAGAGAAATTACCAATTGCATTAAAAACAGTGAGTCAGGTAGATGCTGTGGGCATGGCTTTGCCGGAAATAGGATCAGCATTTGAATCTGCTTTACTTATTTTTTTAAAAAATGAGTCATTAAGGAATGTAAAAGAGGCTGCGGAACAAATAGCCTTACTTTTTTCTCGTATTGCGGCGTTACACAAATATAGAAACGCTGATAAATCAGATGCTAAGGCGAGCAGAGAGCAATTGTATAGTCAGATATTTCAACTCTATGCGCAAAAAATTTCTGAAGGATGTGACTATAACTTACATGCCGCAAGAAAAATTTTCTCTGCACTGAGAAAAAAAATATATCTACTAAGCACCGATACCAATGTAACGTTACGAGGTGTATTGCTACAAGAAGTCTTATTTGAGATGGGTCGTGCTGAAAAAAAAGATGATTCTATTATTGAGCTACTTAATTATTTCGAGATAGAGCAGCAGTTGGAAATGCTGCAGCACAGTCAAATTATTTGTAAGGATTTATATACAAATTTACATGCATGGGATGTATTTGCTGAGTCGGTTGAGCAGGTCAAAAATATCATAGTCGATCATTATTCATTAGCTGAACCTGCCAGTAGAGAAAAAATTGATCATAGTTTATTTGGTGCGGCCTTAGTCAACGTCATGGAAGCAGCAGTTACTGTAGATGAGGCTATAGCGCATGCGTGGACTGGTTGCTGTTCTGTCTTTAGCTCATCTTCTAAAAATGAACAACAGGTATTGTGTTTTTTAGCTTTCTTATTGTTGCTGGAGCAGATAGCAGCAAACAAAAAACAATGGATATTTTCAGAGAAAAATAAAGCATATATAAAAATTATTCTCAGTGATGTGCAATTAGATTCAACGAATTCAGAAAAAATGATAAAGCTGGGACGATCACCTCAGTATTTTGAGAAAAAACATGCAGAACTAGCTTTGTTGCGGTGCTTGCAGATGGCCCTAGCAACTTTGGAAGTAAAGTTGGATGTGGTCTTTACAGCAGACGCTACAAAAATTGAAGAAAAATTAATTAATAAAATTTTATTTGAAATAATTTCAGTACTTAAATTTTTAGATAAGAAAGAATTAATTTTGGAATGTAATCATTTGAAAGATGCAATTACTGTTTTTTTAAATGAATGTAATGAAAACCTACCTTTAGTAGAGGGCATAGTAAACATCTTTCTACAGTTTGAAAAAAATTGTCGCGTAATGGTCATGGACTTTAAGGAAGGTGAAAGAGATTTAATGCAGTTTTTTTCACTGGCTAGTGAGCAAGAGCCTAAGCATCATGTAAGTGTAAAAAATGAGAAATTAGAGGAATATAAAGATACGGGGAAAACTGAGGGGGTAGTTGAAGACCATGCTAGTACTACTGACTATCCTTTAATTGCAAGTCCCGCATTACAAAAAATTTATCTCAAAGAAGCGCAGCAATTAATCAATCAACTCACAAATGCTTTAGATAACTGGATAGCTTTTCCGGATGATGAGGCATTGCTACTAGCATCACATGCGGTTCATTCTTTGGCTGGTAGTTCTGCAACGGTAGGTTTGCCTAGTGTAAGCGCACTATCTACAGTATTAGAACAGGTCTTACATAGTTTGAATGATGATGCTTATGCGGAGGTGAAATCTTCTGGCATATTACTTGAAGCCGCTGTGGCCTTATCTAGCCAATTACAAGAAACCATCAATGGCTGTGTACCTAGTAGCCAAATTGAATTGTTAGAAAAATTGTATGCACTAAGAGGGCAATTACACGGCGAGCCCATGATTGGTGTGATGACGCCATTGCATGAATCTGAGCATGAATTTAATTTATTAGAGCAATCCTTTAACGTTGAGGGCGATACGCATAATTCCTCCACGATCTTACGTGCAACCACTCTGGATGAGACTGAAGAAAAAAATCCTGACTTGTCATTGCAAACCATGGCTACTGTTGTATCGCCTGATGTTGAGGCTGTTAATGATGATGGTGGCGAAGCTTTTACTTTTGAGTCAGCTAATCATTTAGGGTCTGAAGTTGATGCGGAGATGGATCTAGAGCTAGTAGAAATATTCATAGAGGAAGCTGCTGATTATTTTCCACAGTTAGATACTGTATTGCGTGGCTGGTTAGATAATCCACAAAATCCTGATATCCCTAATGCGGCATTACGGATACTCCACACACTCAAAGGGAGTGCGCGTATGGCAGGGTGTCGCGCATTGGGTCAGCATTTTCATGCAATGGAAACCGAGATTGAACAGCTTGCGCACATATCAGATTGCGATGCTGAGAGAATTTCACACCTCTTACAGGACTTTGATTTAGCTATTGCGGCACTTACAGAAATAAAAAACACAATTCTTCAAAAAGATAATGTGCTTGATACGTATGCAGTTATTCAATTAGAAAATCAGACTGACCATCAAAACGATATGGAGCTAGTTACTCCTGTTTCATCAGTTACTCAGGATACTAGTCTTGTTAGAGTGCGTACAGAAGCTCTCGATAAACTAGCAGGCTCTGCTGCTGAGTTGATTGTGGATGGCGCTAGACTGCGCTCTGAAATTCAGCAGCATAAAAAATCCTTGCTCGATTTGACGGATACTTTAATACGTCTGCGATCACAATTAAGAGAGTGTGAGTTGGTAGCGGAATCCAGTATTGCTTCAAAAATGCAGGAGACACAGCAACTTGATTTTGATCCCTTAGAGTTTGATCGCTTTACCCGATTACAAGAATTAACGCGCATGATGGCAGAGAGTATGAGTGACATTGCCAGTATAGAGCGTAGTCTTAGTCGGCATGTAGAAAAAACCCAGACTATTTTATTTAGTCATGAAAAATATGCACGTGCTATTCAACATGATCTTAAACGCGTACGCGTAGTACGATTTTCTAGTGTGTCTGAACGACTGCATCATTTGGTTCGTCAAGTGGCGCGTGAGTCTCAGCGTGAGGTACGGTTGCTAATAACAGGTGCGCATACAGAGATAGACCGCAGTCTGCTAGAAAAAATAATTAGCCCTATAGAGCATTTGCTACGTAATGCAATCACACACGGGATTGAGGAGAGTGAAAATCGTTTGAGTGCTGGAAAAGATAAATGTGGAAATATTGAGATTAATCTTATTCAGCAAGGAAATGAAATTGTCATCACAGTCACTGATGATGGTCGTGGCTTGGATTTTGACCGTATAGAACAACGTGCTAAGGCCATGGGCTTATTGGCTGAGGATGCTGTCACTCATCAAGATGCGCTAACTGAATTTATTTTTCAGCCGGGTTTTTCTACATCAGCGGAGTTGACTGCGATTGCGGGACGCGGCATAGGTATGGATGCAGTACGTGAGACTGTTTTAGCGCAGCGCGGAGTCATACAAGTAAAAAGTCAATCAGGACAGGGAGCGACCTTTACTTTATTCCTGCCTTTAACTTTAGCAACGGCTGCGGTCGTACTGATTCAACACGGAGATAAGCAACTTGCCTTGCCGGCTAATATGGTGGAACAAGTATTGCAATTATCAAGATCGGACTTACAACTTGCGCGACAAAGTGGACAGCTAATGTGGCGCAATGCATCTTTACCTTTATACCAATTAGCCCTCTTACTTGATGATGCTCTGTCATCTGAGGCAGAGCTAAGTCATACCCTGAACTCTGTCATTGTTCTACGTGGAGTGCATGGCCAACTTGCACTAGAAGTTGAGGCGATATTAGGCAATGGCGAGGTGGTGGTGCGTAACATAGGTCCTCAAGCATCTTCAGTAAAAGGCATAGTAGGGGCTTCGGTTATGCCAGATAGTAGTCTTGCTTTAATTATTAATCCTTTATTATTTTTAACGACTGAGCAGCAAGTGCGCCATGCGCAACCAACATCTTCAACTCAAGCAGCGCAGATTTATAAAGTGATGGTGGTAGATGATTCATTAACAGTACGTAGAGTCAGCCAAAGATTAATAGAGCGAGCAGGCTATACAGTCTTATTAGCCAGAGATGGTTTGCATGCGATAGAGATTCTGCAGACAGAGCAACCTGCAATAATTTTATTAGATATAGAAATGCCACGCATGGATGGGTTTGAGTTTTTGCACTACCTACGTCAGGATGCAAAGACGAGTGAAATACCGGTGGTGATGATTACTTCGCGTACTGCAGAAAAACATCGCAAGCATGCAATGGAATTAGGCGCAACGGCCTATTTAGGCAAACCTTTTAATGAAACAGAATTACTCACATTGTTAAAAAGTTTTGCTTAATATAATTTTCCAGAAAAGGCATATCAAAGTTTACAAATCAAGCGGCTACCTTTTTAACGACGGCATATCTTGCTAAAGTTTTTTTGCGTGCTTCATCATGCGCCACGATGGGATGAGGATAGTTGCCACCTAATTCTATGCCCGCCATCGTTAATTCCATATTAGTTAGCAGCCATGGCGCATGAATTTGTTTGGCGTTGAGTTTAGCTAGTTGCGGTAAATAACGTTTGATGAATTTTCCTTCTGCATCAAATTTTTCTGATTGCGTAATCGGATTGAAGATACGGAAATAAGGCTGAGCATCACATCCAGATGAAGAAGCCCATTGCCAACCACCATTGTTAGCGGACAGATCAAAATCATTTAAGTGTTGCGCAAAATAGGCTTCGCCACGACGCCAATCTATACCTAAATCTTTAATCAAAAAACAAGCAGTGACCATACGTAGTCGGTTGTGCATATAACCTGTTTGATTGAGTTGCAGCATAGCTGCATCAACTAAAGGATATCCAGTTTTTCCATCACACCAAGCCTGAAATGCTGCATCAGCTTCTGGTCCTGTTTCCCAAGCTATTCCATCATAATCTGCTTTAAAAGCGCCATGCACCACATGTGGGTTGTGATGCAAAATCATAAAATAAAAATCACGCCAAATTAATTCTGCTAACCATACAGCAGCACCCGATCCTCCCGTTCCTGTTTGTATGGCTTCCATAGCGCGTCTAGCCAAGGCGCGTATAGAGACTGTGCCAAAGCGTAAATGCACGGATAAATAAGAGGGGCCTTTCACAGCGGGGAAATTACGTGTCTCTTCATAATTTGCCATTCGATGAACAAAGTCATCGAGTAATGCTTGTCCACCTTGCATACCTGTCGGTATTTTTAGTGCATGCAAATCACAGTCTGCAAATCCCATGTCCTTTAAAGTAGGCATTTTCTCTTTAGCGGGAGGGGGTAATAGTTGACCGCGTTGTGGTTCGGTCGGGTAGGGCGCTATGAGTGATAAATCAAATTCGCCTGGTGAGATTTGGGATTTTTTTAACCATGCATTTTTATACGGTGTGAAAACAGAAAATGGTTTGCCTTGTAAAGATAAGACTTCGCTTTTTTCAAAGATAACTTGATCTTTAAAGCTCAGCATGACTCGACCTTCTTTTTCTAATGCTGAGGCGACTTTTGCATCGCGCGCGATAGCATCGGGTTCATAGTCATGATTCACAAAAACGGCTTGTACACCTAATTGTTTTGCAAGTTGGGGAATTTCATCTACCGCATAGGCATGACGCGCGATGAGACCACCGCCTAGTTTTTTTAATTCGACATCACATTCCATTAAACTCGCGTGAAGAAAAGCGACGCGCCTGTCTTCTGGTCCGTTTTGCAGTAGTGGGTTTAAAATAGCTTTATCAAAAATGAAAGCAACATACACATGCCGGCTTTGAACCAAGGCCTGATGCAGAGCTGCCTGATCAAAAATACGGCAATCACGGCGTAACCACACCAGTGCATGTTCAAATCTAGTCGTATCGGTCATGTGAGAAAGTCGAAGTAAGGGCTGGATCAAGTGCTGCAATGTGCGCAGCAGATGAATGGAATTGCAAGAAGTGTAGCGTTTCTCAGCTATTTTTTCTTGCCGCCGCAAGCATGAACGACATGATCCTCATTTTTTAACGCAGACAAGCAGTCAGTTTGTGTAAAAACGGCGGAACTATCGATCTAAGAATCTGCAAAGCTGATAAAATTCAGGCTATGGCCAAGCAAGGCAAGATACGTCCCGCCTCCTCCTCTTCTGCGCCGGTTTCGGCAGAGGATGACCGCATTTATTCTATTCCCCAAGCTGCTGATAACGATATCAAGCTCGACTTATCAGACCACTTCCTGATCGCTATGCCCTCTATGCTGGATCCACTATTTGGTGGCACAGTGGTTTATCTTTGTGAACATCACATAGGTGGTGCCTTGGGTGTGATTATTAATAAACCAACTGACATGACGATGGATGTCTTGTTCTCGCGTTTAGATATGACGCTAGAGATCAATCCACATGCTGGCTTATTACCAGCTGATCCTGTGATGTTTGGTGGTCCGGTGCAAGTAGAGCGTGGATTTGTTTTACATGCATCTGCAGCTTCCTATAGTTCATCACTAAAAATTAATGATGAATTGGCTCTGACCACTTCGCGTGATGTGTTGGAATCGATTGCAGCAGGGTCTGGTCCTAGTCGGTTTTTGGTCTCACTGGGTTGTGCAGGATGGGGTGCTGGACAATTGGAAGAAGAAATTTTACGCAATGGTTGGTTGACTGTACGTGCTGATCCAGCGATCTTGTTTGATATCCCTATACAAGAACGCTTTGTCGCAGCGATGAATTTACTTGGCATAGATCCTAGCCGTTTGACTGGCGATGCGGGGCATGCTTGATTGATGTAGTCTCTTGCGAAAACGTGTCAGCGTGAAAACAATATTGGCGTTTGACTTTGGCCTAAAACGTATCGGTGTTGCGGTTGGTAATACTGTTTTAAAGCAAGCGAGTCCTTTGACTATCATCACTGCCGCAAGTAACGAAGAAAAATTTAATGCGATTGCGCAGCTAGTAAAAGAATGGCAGCCGCAACTTGCTGTGGTTGGACTGCCTTTACATCCAGATGGTGTTGAGCATGAAATGACCCAGCGCTGCCGACGTTTTGCCAATCAGTTGCACGGTCGTTTTGGTGTCGAAACAGTGCTCGTGGATGAACGTTATTCATCAGCAGTACTTGTGCAACAACAAAACCAACATGTGGATGATCAAGCTGCTGCCATCATTCTTCAACAATATTTTGATGATTATGACTCTCCCCGAACTTGACGCTGAAGCGCTATATAAAACACTAGAAGCACAAGTCAAACAAAAACTGACTGGGTGTGAACGACTCGCTATTGTGGGTATTTATTCTGGTGGTGCCTGGCTTGCAGAGCGACTCGCTTTAAGCCTGCAGGTCTCAGATATAGGTTTTCTTGATGTGTCGTTTTATCGTGATGATTATGCTGAACGAGGTTTACATGCGGATGTTAAACCTAGTCATATCCCTTTTGAAATTGAAGACGCCACGATATTGCTTGTTGATGATGTGCTCTACACAGGACGGACAACACGTGCTGCTATTAATACCTTATTTGATTATGGTCGGCCAGCCAACATCATGTTGGCAGCGTTGTTAGATAGAGGTGGTAGACAATTACCCATAGCCGCCGATTTTATCGCAAAAAAAATTGATCTCGAAGCGAATCAATCACTCATTTTGAAAAAGGCTGATGATGGCCGCCTTACTCTTACGGTAGACCATGCATAATCCGCAACTTAATAAAAACGGTGAGTTACAACATTTAATCACCATAGAAGGTTTGCCGCGTGCCGTTGTAACACGGATATTAGATACCGCTTCTTCTTTTGTTGGAGTAGGTGATAGAGATGTAAAAAAAGTCCCGCTCATGCGTGGTAAAAGTGTATTCAATTTATTCTTCGAAAACTCTACCCGCACTCGCACCACGTTTGAAATTGCAGCTAAGCGTTTATCTGCAGACGTCATCAATTTGAATATTTCCGCATCGAGTGCGAGTAAAGGTGAATCACTACTCGACACGATTGATAATTTAGCGGCGATGCATGCAGATATGTTTGTCGTGCGACATGCACAATCAGGCGCGCCTTATCTCATCGCTAAACACTTAATCGAAACCGGACAATCTCATGTCCATGTGGTGAATGCAGGTGATGGTCGACATGCGCATCCTACGCAAGGTTTGCTAGACATGTACACCATACGTCACTACAAAAAAGATTTTACTAATCTCACTGTAGCGGTGGTGGGAGATATTCTGCATAGTCGAGTAGCGCGTTCTGACATACATGGATTAACTACCTTAGGCGTGCCTGAAGTAAGAGCGATTGGACCACGCACCTTGTTGCCTAGTGGTTTAGAACAAATGGGTGTGCGTGTCTTTACCGATATGAATGAAGGTTTAAAAGGTGTGGATGTCATCATCATGTTGCGCTTGCAAAATGAACGTATGACAGGTGCGCTCTTACCTTCAGCGCAAGAATATTTTAAAAGCTATGGATTAACACCAGAACGACTGGCACTGGCTAAGCCGGATGCGATTGTGATGCATCCTGGTCCTATGAATCGTGGTGTGGAAATTGATTCTGCAGTTGCTGATGGTTCTCAAGCTGTGATTCTGCCGCAAGTAACCTTTGGTATCGCAGTACGCATGGCAGTCATGAGTATGTTGGCGGGCACTTAAATTACGCATCTGACTTAACAATACGCTGAATAACGAGAATAAGAGATGAAACTTCAGATCAAAAACGGACGCTTAATTGATCCTGCGAATAAGATCGATGCTAAGCAAGATCTTTTCATCCAAGACGGTAAGATTGCTGCGATAGGCAAAGCCCCTGCAGGTTTTATTGCTGAGCAAACGATTGATGCGCAAGGTTTAATCGTGGCACCTGGTCTGGTGGATTTATCAGTACGTTTAAGAGAACCAGGTTATGAATATAAAGCCACACTCGAATCTGAATTACTAGCTGCATTAGCAGGCGGTGTGACGAGTTTAGTTTGTCCTCCTGATACTGATCCTGCATTAGATGAGCCGGGCTTAGTAGAAATGCTTGTACATAGAGCGCGTAGTTTGAATCAGTCGCATGTCTATCCCTTAGGAGCATTAACGATTGCTCTCAAAGGCCATGAACTGACTGAGATGGCAGAGTTAACTGAAGCAGGTTGTGTTGGTTTCTCTCAAGCTGAACATGCCATACAAGATACAACAGTGTTGTTGCGTGCCTTGCAGTATGCGCAAACTTTTGGCTACACAGTGTGGTTGCGTCCACAAGATCCGCATCTAGGTAAAGGCGGTATTGCGCATAGTGGTCCTTTGGCATCACGTTTAGGTTTAGCTGGTGTGCCCGTGATTAGTGAAACCATCGCCTTACATACGATATTTGAATTGATGCGATCGACGGGTGCGCGAGTACATTTATGTCGTTTATCTTCTGCAGATGGTATTGCTTTAGTGCGTGCTGCAAAAGCAGAAGGATTGCCTGTCACCTGTGATGTAGGTGCACATCACTTGCATCTCACCGATGCTGACATAGGTTTCTTTGATTCGAATGCACGTATGGTTCCTCCATTACGTAGTCAACGTGATAGAGAAGCAATTTGTGCTGCGGTGGCGGATGGTACGGTCGATGCCATTTGTTCTGATCACACACCGGTTGATGATGATGAAAAACTCTTGCCCTTTGGCGAAGCTTCACCTGGCGCTACCGGTTTAGAGTTACTGCTTTCACTCACATTAAAGTGGGCTGAAACATCTAATGAAAAAACAGAGCAAAAATTAAGTACTGCACTGTCACGTATAACTGTTGATGCTGCACGTATCGCTGGTTTACATGCCGGTGAGTTAAGTGTGGGAAGTGCGGCGGATGTGTGTATTTTTAATCCCGATACACGTTGGACAGTACAAGCCTCAGCTTTACTGAGTCAGGGCAAACATACCCCATTCTTAGGTTATGAATTACAGGGACAGGTACACACTACCTTAGTAGCTGGCCGTATTGTTTTTCAACGCTAACTGTTGTCGATGATGCGGAGCGTGCCAATTTTTCCTTTGCTGAGATTAGCTCTGCATTTATGTGTAGGACTAATTAAATGCGGTTTACTTTTTCCCTTCCTTGATCATGCTGGCAAAGAACGACGTATACAACGTTGGTCAGCACAACTGATTGCCATTTGCGGTGTCACCCTACGTCTGCATAATCTGGCACAGTCTGAGCCTGCATCACCTGCACTGATTATTTGTAATCATATTTCTTGGTTAGATATCTTCGTGATTAATAGCGTACATGCATGCCGCTTTGTCGCGAAATCAGATATACGTGATTGGCCTTTAATAGGTTGGTTATGCGATAAATCAGGAACGATTTTTATCGCGCGGGGTAAGCAACGTGATGTACGACGTATTTATGCTGGACTCGTACGTAGTATTCACGATGGTGAACGCGTAGCTTTTTTTCCTGAAGGGACGACAGCACCTCAAGGTACGGTGTTGCCGTTTCATGCAAATTTATTTGAAGCCGCAATTGAAGCTAAAGTGCCAGTACAAGCTTATGCAATTCGTTATCGTGACGCTGCTGGTAATAATCATCCTGCTGCTGATTTCATCGGTGAGATGAGCTTTATGCAAAGTGTGCTGATGATTATGCGTCATTCAGCTATGCATGCAGAACTGATTCGTTTGCCTGCGATAAGTAGTGCAGGGGCGCATAGACGAGAATTAGCATCAACTATGCACACCGCAATTATAAAAGCATTGAACGTAAATAGTTAATTTACACCTTCGCTCTGACGCTTAAGAGATGTTCAGCATGGGCGTTGATACTGAGGACAGGCCACTTGTAGTAAGCCTCTATCAGAGAGGCGCAATGCAGTTAGTTTGCCGCCCCATACACAACCCGTGTCTAATCCTATGATGTTATCTTGCAGTGAGAGTCCGAGTGTGGACCAATGTCCAAAGATAACTGTGGTGTCAGCAGTTTGTCTATTTGGCACACGAAACCAAGGCATGTAACCGGGCATGGGATTGCCAGGTGATTCTTTCGTAATAAATTCCATTTCACCCACTGCTGTGCAATAACGTAAACGCGTTAATCCATTCACGATACAACGCATACGCGCTGCTCCTTCGAGATTGTCATTCCAGCTAGTGGGTTCATTGCCATACATCTCACGTAAAAAATCACCCCAGTTTTCACTACGCAAGCGTGTTTCAACTTCCTGAGCCAGAGCTAACACTTGCGTTGTACTCCATTGCGGAAGTACACCAGCATGCACCAGTAAATGTCCTTGTTCATAAAGAGCGAGCGACTGATGTCGTAACCAATTGAGTAATTCATCTCTATCGTGGGCTTCTAGTATCTCCATCACAGTGTCGGCCGGATGAGGTTTGCGTATGCCTAAAGACACTGCCAGCAAATGCAAATCATGATTACCCAGCACGACTCGTGCACGTGTTCCCAGTCCGCGAATTTTGCGTAAGGTCGCTAGTGAATCTGGACCACGATTGACTAAATCACCCAGAAAAATCAGCTGTGCATCGGGAGATGCTGCATGAATTAGAGCGAGCAAAGCATCGAGACGCTCGGCGCAGCCCTGAATATCGCCTATGGCGTAGATGGACATGGGGGAAAATGCTCAAAAAGAGGAAGATTAATCATTCTAGTTTGTTGTAGGGACAGTGACCACTCACGTAAAATGCAGTGCGGTCGATATAGTAAGTATAAATACAGCGTTTACTAAGCTGGGATGAAGCTAATCTCCAGTAAACACTAGGGTTTTAGACGATATTGGGGTCTGAAGCACCTGTGTAAGTCAGCGTTAAAAATTAATTAATTGATAAGGTCGAGCATGATTCTTGTAACCGGCGGTGCCGGATTTATTGGAGCGAATTTTGTTTTAGATTGGTTGGCTGCTAGTGATGAGCCTGTTATCAATTTAGACAAACTCACTTATGCGGGCAATCCCGACAATTTGACGCCATTGGCGAATAATCCTCATCATCATTTTGTGCATGGTGATATTTGCGATCGCAAGTTGATTGCATCGCTATTAAAGCAGCATAAGCCGCGCGCTATTTTGCATTTTGCTGCAGAGAGTCATGTGGATCGTTCTATCCATGGACCGGGTGACTTCATACGCACAAATGTGGATGGCACATTTAGCTTATTGGAAGCGGCGCGTGCTTATAGCGCTACCTTGTCTGAATCGGATCGTTCTAACTTCCGTTTTCTCCATGTCTCTACTGATGAAGTCTTTGGATCATTAGGTCCCAACGATCCACAATTTTCTGAGACCACTGCCTACGCACCGAATAGTCCTTATTCTGCTTCTAAAGCAGCTTCAGATCATTTAGTGCGCGCTTGGCATCACACTTATGGATTACCCGTAGTGACAGGCAATTGCTCAAATAATTATGGTCCTTTGCAATTTCCAGAAAAACTCATTCCTTTAGTGATAGCGAATGCTTTAGCAGGTAAGCCTTTGCCAATTTATGGTGATGGCCAACAAGTGCGCGATTGGTTGTATGTCGGTGATCATTGTTCAGCATTGCGTCGCATACTCGCAGATGGCAAGCCAGGTGAAACCTATAACATCGGTGGTTGGAATGAAAAAGCCAATCTTGATGTGGTACATACCCTGTGTGATTTACTCGATGAATTATCACCAGCAGCACGTTCTTATCGTGAGCAAATTACATTTGTCACGGATAGACCAGGACATGACAGACGCTACGCCATTGATGCACGCAAAATAGAACGTGAATTAGGATGGAAACCTGCTGAGACATTTGAAACCGGTATGCGTAAAACAGTGCAATGGACACTCGCGAATCAAGAGTGGGTACGTAAAGTACAGTCAGGTGATTATCTGAAGTGGATGGATAA
>CANGLD010000003.1 GCA_947454475.1 Oxalobacteraceae bacterium | reverse complement strand
GGCTAAGTTGGCTTTAGAAGGCGACAAAGGCGAATTGGGCGAATTGGCGATCATGAAATTAGCTGAAGCATTAGACAGCTACATTCCTACGCCAGAGCGCGCAGTTGATGGCGCATTCTTAATGCCAGTAGAAGACGTATTCTCCATCTCTGGTCGCGGAACCGTTGTAACTGGACGTGTAGAGCGCGGCATTGTAAAAGTTGGCGAAGAGATCGAAATCGTTGGTATTCGTGACACACAAAAAACCACCTGTACTGGTGTAGAGATGTTCCGTAAATTGCTCGACCAAGGTCAAGCAGGCGACAACGTTGGTGTGTTGTTACGTGGTACCAAGCGTGAAGACGTAGAGCGTGGCCAAGTGTTGGCAAAGCCAGGTTCGATCAAGCCACACAAACACTTCACAGGCGAGATTTATGTCTTGTCGAAAGACGAAGGTGGTCGTCATACGCCATTCTTCAACAACTACCGTCCCCAGTTTTACTTCCGTACGACGGACGTAACGGGCGCTATTGAACTGCCAGAAGGCAAAGAGATGGTAATGCCTGGAGACAACGTATCGATCACAGTAAAGCTGATCAATCCGATTGCGATGGAAGAAGGCTTACGTTTTGCGATACGTGAAGGTGGCCGTACTGTAGGCGCCGGCGTCGTAGCTAAAATCATCGAGTAATTCGTCAGACATTTACTGACACATCATGTTGCGAGCGCAAGTCGCTCGCAACTCGCTCTTTTAAGGAAGTAACATGGAAAAGCAAAAAATTCGCATACGCTTAAAGGCGTTTGACTATCGTTTGATCGATCAGTCTGCATTGGAAATCGTAGAAACAGCGAAGCGTACCGGTGCAGTTGTTCGCGGTCCAGTACCCCTGCCTACCCGTATTCAACGCTGGGACGTTTTGCGTTCACCACACGTGAACAAAACTTCACGTGACCAGTTTGAAATCAGAACACATCAACGTTTGATGGACATCGTTGATCCAACCGATAAAACGGTTGATGCGCTGATGAAGTTGGATTTGCCAGCTGGCGTAGACGTAGAAATTAAATTGCAATAAAAGAAATTAGGGGTTGGGATGAAGCTAAGTTGCTGAAATCCTAAACCCCAGTTATACTAGCGGGCTAATTTGGGATCGGCGAATTGCCGACTCTTGTAGTACAAACATATCAGCCCCACCCAATCGTAGGTGGGAACGGAGAAAAAATGAACCAAGACCACAATCAAGGCCACGGTCTGGGCCTCGTTGGTCGCAAGGTTGGCATGATGCGTATCTTTACGGAAGACGGCGATTCAATTCCCGTTACCGTTTTGGATGTGTCAGACAACCGTGTGACGCAAATCAAGACACCTGAAACAGACGGTTATTCAGCTGTTCAGGTTTCATTTGGCAAGCGCCGCGCATCGCGCGTGTCTAAAGCCTTATCAGGTCACCTCGCTAAAGCGGGTGTAGAAGCTGGTACGGTATTAAAAGAATTCCGAGTTGACACTACTAAAGCCGCTGAATTTAAAGCAGGCGATGTGATAGCTGTTAGCTTGTTCGAAGCGGGTCAAATGGTTGACGTTCAAGGCGTTTCCATTGGTAAGGGTTACGCAGGTACGATTAAGCGTTACAACTTTGCATCCGGTCGCGCAAGTCACGGTAACTCCCGTTCACACAATGTCCCTGGCTCTATCGGTATGGCGCAAGATCCTGGTCGTGTTTTCCCAGGTAAGCGCATGACGGGCCATATGGGTGATGTAAAAACCACTGTTCAGAATCTTGAAATTGCGCGCGTTGATGCGGATCGTCAGTTAATCCTCGTTAAGGGTGCTGTTCCAGGTGCGAAGAATGGTCAAGTTATTGTTTTGCCTGCAATCAAGGCAAAAGCAAAGAAGATAGGGAGCTAAAGCATGGAACTCAAGCTCCTAAATGATAAAGGTCAGTCGTCTTCGAATGTGGCTGCGCCAGATACGATTTTCGGTCGTGATTACAACGAAGCGTTAATTCACCAAGTGGTGGTGGCGTATCAAGCGAATGCACGCAGCGGCAATCGTAAGCAAAAAGATCGTGAAGAAGTTCATCACACCACCAAAAAACCATGGCGTCAAAAAGGTACGGGCCGTGCTCGTGCAGGTATGTCGTCATCGCCAATTTGGCGTGGAGGTGGTCGTATATTCCCGAACTCGCCTGATGAGAATTTCAGTCACAAAGTAAACAAGAAAATGTATCGCGCTGGTTTGTGCTCGATACTTTCTCAGTTGGCTCGTGAAGATCGTTTGTCAGTTATCGAAAATTTAGTGATTGATGCGCCTAAGACTAAAATTCTTGCGCAAAAATTAAAGGGTATGGGATTAGATTCTGTGCTCGTGATCACGGATGATTTGAATGACAACCTCTTACTGGCTTCGCGCAATTTGCCTAACGTGCTAATTTGCGAACCACGTCATGCTGATCCTGTGTCACTGGTGTTCTTCAAAAAAGTTTTGATCACCAAGCCTGCATTGGCCAAGATTGAGGAGATGCTGGCATGAACACAGTAAAACATACAGAAGAGCGCTTGATGAAAGTGTTGCTTGCTCCAGTGATCTCTGAGAAAGCAACCATGGTCGCAGAGAAGAACGAGCAAGTTGTATTTCTTGTGACTCCAGATGCAACCAAGCTTGAAATCAAAGCAGCAGTTGAAATGATGTTTAAAGTGCAGGTTGAGTCAGTGCAGGTTGTAAATCGCGCCGGCAAGATTAAGCGTTCAGGTCGTTTCACGGGTCGTCGTAATCACACTCGTCGCGCATTTGTTTGCTTGAAGCCTGGTCAGGAAATCAACTTCACTGAGGAGGCTAAATAATGGCACTCGTCAAGCTAAAGCCGACTTCGCCAGGTCGGCGCGGTATGGTCAAGGTTGTTAACCCTGACTTATACAAAGGCCGTCCATTTGCAGGTCTGATTGAGAAAAAATCAAAGACCGCTGGTCGTAACAACAACGGTCATATCACCACACGTCACATCGGTGGTGGTCATAAA
This sequence comes from Oxalobacteraceae bacterium, assembly GCA_947454475.1. Lineage (GTDB taxonomy): Bacteria > Pseudomonadota > Gammaproteobacteria > Burkholderiales > Burkholderiaceae_D > Pernthalerella. The sequence goes on along the minus strand of CANGLD010000003.1, from coordinate 41,182 downwards.
CAGCATTACCGCGTAATTGATTTTCGTCGTATTAAAGATGGCATTCCAGCTAAAGTGGAACGTCTGGAATATGACCCAAATCGCAGTGCAAACATTGCATTACTTTGCTATGCAGATGGTGAGCGTCAATACATTATCGCCAGCAAAGGTATGGCAGTTGGCGATCAAATTATGAATGGCGCAGAAGCACCGATCAAATCAGGTAACTGCTTGCCGATTCGTAATATCCCAGTTGGTACCACCATGCATTGCGTAGAAATGTTGCCTGGTAAAGGTGCACAGATTGCACGTACAGCAGGTGCTGGTGTTGTGTTGATGGCGCGTGAAGGAATCTATGCGCAGGTTAGATTGCGTTCAGGTGAAGTCCGTCGCATACACGTAGAGTGCCGCGCCACTATCGGTGAAGTTGGTAATGGTGAACACAACCTGCGCAAAATTGGTAAGGCTGGCGCAATGCGCTGGAGAGGTATTCGTCCAACGGTTCGTGGTGTGGTCATGAATCCGATTGATCACCCGCATGGTGGTGGTGAGGGTCGTACGGCTGCTGGCCGTCATCCTGTATCTCCATGGGGTCAACAGACTAAGGGTAAGAAGACGCGTCGCAATAAGCGCACGACTTCGATGATTATCTCCCGCCGCGGTAAGAAATAAGGGATAGAACATGGGACGTTCACTAAAAAAAGGGCCGTTTTGCGACGCCCACTTGTTGAAAAAAGTAGAGGCTGCTCAGGCTAATCGCGATAAAAAACCAATTAAGACTTGGTCACGCAGATCAACTGTGATGCCGGATTTTATTGGTTTGACGATAGCTGTACATAACGGCAAACAACATGTGCCAGTTTATGTTTCAGAAAACATGGTCGGCCACAAGCTTGGCGAGTTTGCGTTAACCCGTACGTTCAAGGGTCACGCAGCCGACAAGAAAGCTAAGAAATAAGGGCTGATCATGGAAACTAAAGCTATTCTTCGCAGCGTTCGTTTGTCAGCTCAAAAGGGCAGACTCGTCGCCGATCTCATTCGCGGTCAAAAAGTAGAGCATGCGTTAAACGTGCTGACCTTCAGTCCTAAAAAAGGTGCAGTCATCATTAAGAAAGTTCTAGAGTCTGCAATTGCAAACGCTGAACACAATGATGGTGCTGATATTGATGAGTTGAAAGTTAAAACCATCTATGTCGAAAAAGCTGCCGTGCTCAAACGCTTTACAGCGCGAGCAAAAGGACGTGGCGACCGCATTTCGAAACAATCCTGTCACATCTACGTGACTGTCGGTAATTAAGGGAGTCACGATGGGACAGAAAATACATCCAACCGGCTTTCGCCTTGCGGTTACTCGCAACTGGGGTTCGCGCTGGTATGCAGGCAACAGTAACTTTGCCGACATGCTCAAGGAAGATCTTGAAGTTCGTGCATACCTGAAAAAGAAACTCAAGAATGCATCAGTTGGCCGTGTGCTAATTGAGCGTCCAGCAAAAAATGCTCGTATCACTATTTTTAGTTCACGTCCTGGTGTCGTGATCGGTAAAAAAGGTGAAGACATTGAAGTGTTGAAGTCGGCATTGGGCAAAATGATGGGCGTACCAGTGCACGTCAACATCGAAGAAATTCGTAAGCCTGAAACCGATGCGCAATTAATCGCTGATTCAATTGCTCAACAGTTAGAAAAGCGCATCATGTTCCGTCGTGCGATGAAACGTGCGATGCAAAATGCCATGCGCTTAGGCGCTCAAGGTATAAAGATCATGTCCGCAGGTCGTTTAAATGGTATCGAGATTGCACGTACTGAGTGGTATCGCGAAGGTCGTGTGCCTCTGCATACACTGCGCGCTGATATCGACTACGGTTTCGGCGAAGCAGAAACCACATACGGCATCATCGGTATCAAAGTGTGGGTCTACAAAGGTGATCGTCTTGCAAGTGGCGAAACCCCAGTTGTAGAAGTAGCGAATGAAGATGATCGCAAACGTCGTGCACCACGTCGTGAGGATGGAGCAAAACCTGCTGCACGTCCTGCGCGTGCGAAGCGGGCTGATGCTCAGCCTGCAGATGGAGCAACAGCAGCTCCAGCTGCAGCACCGAAACGTGTAAGAGCCAAAAAAGCTGATGCAGCTGCACCAGCTGATAAGGCAGGAGAATAATCATGCTGCAACCAGCACGCAGAAAATATCGTAAAGAACAAAAAGGACGCAATAAAGGTATCTCGCATGAGCGTGGTACTGGTGTGTCTTTCGGTGAATTTGGTTTAAAAGCAATTGGTCGCGGTCGTATTACAGCGCGACAAATTGAAGCTGCCCGTCGTGCGATGACACGTCACATTAAACGTGGCGGCCGTATTTGGATTCGCATCTTCCCAGATAAACCAATTTCACAAAAACCTGCTGAAGTCCGTATGGGTAACGGTAAAGGTAATCCTGAGTACTACGTCGCAGAGATCCAACCGGGCAAAGTGCTCTATGAGATGGACGGTGTAGATGAAGCATTGGCTCGCGAGGCATTCCGTCTTGCGGCGGCAAAATTACCATTACTGACGACTTTCGTAGTTCGTCAGGTTGGTCAGTAAGGAGTGAATTATGAAAGCATCTGAACTCCAAGGTAAAGATAGTGCAGCGCTCAAAAAAGAGCTGAACGATTTGTTGAAAGCCCAGTTTGGTCTGCGTATGCAAATCGCTACTCAGCAACTGAACAATACGTCGCAACTAAAAAAAGTGCGTCGTGATATCGCCCGGGTTAAGACGGTCATCAATCAGAAGGACGGCCAGTAATGAACGAACCAGTCAAGCAAGCGCTCAAGCGCACTTTGGTCGGTACTGTGGTATCGGACAAGATGGATAAAACCGTGACCGTGTTGATCGAGCGTCGTGTTCGTCATCCTCTGTACGGCAAAATTATTGTCCGCTCGAACAAATATCATGCTCACAACGAAGGTAATGTTGCTAAAGCTGGTGATACGGTAGAAATTCAAGAAGGACGCCCTATCTCCAAAACTAAAGCATGGACAGTTACCCGCGTGGTGCAAGTATCGCAAGGTGCATAAAAAGATTGCACACCCGGCAGTATCTAAGGCATAATGTCGGGCTTTCCTGCTTATTTATAAGCGCGGAAACGTAATTAAGTAGTTTTTTGTCAACCCAATCGGATGCTTCTTGCAAAGAAGTAGCTGGCGGGACCAAGACTGACCGTAGTGGCGCATTGTGTGCTTGCAGCGGATTAAGTTGGGAAAGAGAAAATCATGATTCAAACTGAAAGCCGGCTAGAAGTGGCCGACAACACTGGTGCACGCGAAGTCATGTGTATCAAGGTTCTTGGCGGTTCAAAGCGCCGTTATGCGGGTATTGGCGATGTGATCAAGGTCACAGTAAAAGTCGCTGCGCCGCGTGGTCGCGTTAAAAAAGGCGAAATCTACAATGCAGTAGTTGTTCGCACTGCTAAGGGCGTGCGTCGTCAAGATGGTTCTTTAGTCCGTTTTGATGGTAATGCAGCTGTATTGTTGAACGCGAAATTAGAGCCTATAGGTACGCGTATTTTTGGACCGGTTACTCGTGAGTTGCGCACTGAGCGCTTCATGAAAATCGTGTCGCTCGCGCCTGAAGTTCTGTAAGGAGTCGCCATGGAAAAAATTAAAACCAATGACGAAGTTATCGTCATCACTGGTAAAGACAAAGGCAAGCGCGGTGTGGTTAAGCAACGCGTAGGCACAGATCATCTCGTAGTGGATGGCATTAATGTCGCGAAAAAAGCGACTAAGCCGAATCCGATGACTGGTGCAACGGGTGGCATTGTAGACAAGCTAATGCCTATTCATATTTCGAACGTAGCGTTATTCAACGCTGCAACTGGCAAGGCTGATCGTGTGGGCGTAAAACTCGTAGACGGTAAACGTGTGCGTGTTTATAAGTCCAGTGGTGAAGTCGTGAAGGCGTAAAGACATGGCTCGTTTTCAAGAACTCTACAAAGAAAAAATCATTGCTGAGCTAACAGCCAAATTTGGCTACAAGTCAGTAATGGAAGTGCCGCGTATTACTAAGATCACCCTGAATATGGGTTTATCTGAAGCAGTGGCAGACAAAAAAATTATTGAGCATGCTGTTGGCGACTTGACCAAAATTGCAGGTCAAAAGCCAGTGGTAACAAAGGCTCGTAAAGCGATCGCTGGTTTCAAAATTCGTGAAGGTTATCCAATCGGTTGTATGGTGACTTTGCGTGGTGGTCGTATGTATGAATTTCTAGATCGTCTAACTACAGTTGCTCTGCCGCGTGTGCGTGACTTCCGTGGTGTATCTGGACGTGCTTTTGATGGTCGTGGCAACTACAACATCGGTGTGAAAGAGCAAATCATTTTCCCCGAAATTGAATACGACAAAATTGATGCGCTGCGTGGTATGAACATTAGCATTACCACCACAGCTAAGACCGACGATGAAGCAAAAGCGCTTCTCGCCGCATTTAAATTTCCGTTTAGAAATTGAGGTTGCCATGGCAAAACTGGCATTGATCAATCGTGAACATAAGCGCACTGCACTGGTAAAGAAATTTGCTGGTAAGCGCGCTGAGTTGAAAGCAATCATCGACGACCAATCGAAGTCGGAAGAAGAGCGTTACGAAGCGCGTCTGAAATTACAGGCGCTACCACGTAACTCTGCTCCTACGCGTCAGCGTAATCGCTGTGCACTGACTGGCCGTCCACGCGGCACTTTCCGTAAATTCGGTCTTGGTCGTATCAAGCTTCGTGAAATCGCTATGCGTGGCGAAATCCCGGGTATGACTAAAGCCAGCTGGTAATAGGAGAATACACAATGAGTATGAGTGATCCTATCGCCGATATGCTGACTCGCATTCGTAATGCGCAAGTCGTCAATAAAACTTCGGTAAGCATGCCTTCCTCAAAAATCAAAGTCGCCATCGCGCGTGTTTTGAAAGAAGAAGGTTACATCGATGACTTCGCAGTCATTGATCATAGTGGTAAGCCTGAATTGAAAATCGGTTTGAAATATTACGCAGGCCGTCCGGTTATTGAGCGTCTTGAGCGTGCATCACGCCCAGGATTGCGTAAATACTGCGGCAAGGGTGAAATTCCAACCGTGATGAATGGATTGGGCGTCACCATCATTTCTACGCCAAAAGGCGTGATGACGGATCGTAAGGCACGTGCTACCGGTACCGGTGGTGAAGTGCTTTGCTACGTGGCCTAAGAGAGGGAAAGTACTATGTCTCGTGTAGGTAAAATGCCCATCGCGCTACCAGCTGGCGTTGAAATCACAATCACGGCAGAGAAAGTCACAGTGAAGGGATCGCAAGGCACATTAAGCTTGCCTCTAACTGGTCAGGTTGTAATTAAAAATGAAAGCAATACGCTGACATTTGCGCCTGCAGATGAAACGCGTGAAGCGAATGCGATGTCCGGCACTGTTCGTGCGCTTGTTAACAACATGGTGAATGGTGTTAGCAAAGGTTTCGAAAAGAAATTGTCGTTAGTTGGCGTGGGATACAAAGCGCAAGCTCAAGGTGACAAGCTTAATTTGTCGCTAGGTTTCTCGCATCCGGTAGTGCACCAAATGCCAGCAGGCGTGAAGTGTGAAACACCGACTCCAACAGAAATCCTTATTAAAGGTATCGACCGTCAAAAAGTCGGTCAGGTCGCTGCAGAAGTGCGCGCTTATCGCAGCCCAGAGCCCTACAAAGGCAAAGGCGTCCGCTATGTGGACGAGGTTGTGATAATCAAAGAAACCAAGAAGAAGTAACAGGGGTTGATAATGGACAAGAAGCAATCTCGCTTGCGCCGTTCGCGTCAAACACGCGCGAAAATCGCAGAGCTCAAAGTCAATCGGTTGGCAGTTCATCGTACCAACCTGCATATTTACGCCACCATCATTGCGCCAGACGCAACGATCTTAGCCAGCGCATCTACTGCTGAGGCTGAAGTTCGTAAAGAGTTAGCTGGTAAATCTGGTAAGGGTGGTAACACAGCCGCTGCAACATTAGTTGGTAAGCGTGTTGCAGAAAAAGCGTTGAAGGCAGGTATCGCTGAAGTTGCTTTCGATCGTTCTGGTTTCCGTTATCACGGTCGTGTGAAGGCAGTTGCCGAAGCAGCTCGTGAAGCCGGTCTGAAGTTCTAAGGAAAAATCGTTATGGCAAAAATGAGTCCAAAAGCGCAAAGTGACAAGCCTGATGATGGCATGCGTGAAAAAATGATTGCGGTGAATCGCGTTACCAAAGTGGTAAAGGGCGGTCGCATTATGGGTTTTGCAGCCTTAGCCGTAGTTGGCGATGGTGATGGTCGTATTGGTATGGGTAAGGGCAAATCTAAAGAGGTGCCAGTAGCTGTACAAAAAGCGATGGAAGAAGCACGTCGCAAAATGGTTAAGGTCACATTGAAAAACGGCACTCTGCAACATACCGTCAGCGGTAAGCACGGTGCTTCATCAGTGATGATGATTCCAGCAAAAGAAGGTACTGGCGTAATTGCTGGTGGCCCTATGCGTGCAATTTTCGAAGTAATGGGCGTAACTAACGTTGTAGCGAAATCAAATGGATCAACCAATCCATACAACATGGTGCGCGCAACAATTAACGGCCTTTCAAAAATGAATACACCTTCCGAGATTGCTGCAAAACGCGGCAAGACTGTTGAAGAAATTCTGGGTTGAGGTGAGTAACATGACAAACAAAGTCAAAGTTAAATTAGTAAAAGGCCTTATTGGTACGCGCGAGTCACATCGTGCGACTGTGCGTGGCCTTGGTTTACGTGGCATTAACTCGGTCTCTGAGTTGGAAGATACTCCATCTGTAAGAGGCATGATCAATAAAGTTTCTTATCTCGTGAAAGTAGTGTCGTAAGCAGCGCTTACGGCAGGAGAACATCATGGAATTGAACACAATTCAACCCGCAGAAGGCGCTAAGCACGCTAAACGTCGTGTCGGTCGCGGCATAGGTTCTGGACTGGGTAAGACCGCTGGTCGTGGTCATAAAGGTCAAAAGTCACGTTCAGGCGGCTTTCACAAAGTTGGCTTTGAGGGCGGTCAGATGCCTCTGCAACGTCGCTTGCCTAAGCGTGGTTTTAAATCACTGGCGACACCTTACAAAGCAGAAGTTCGTTTGTCTGACTTGAACAAATTACCCGTTGCTGACATCGATGTATTGGCGTTGAAGCAAGCAGGTCTTGTATCAGAATTAGCGCGCGTAGTTCGCGTGATTAAAGCAGGCGAAATCACCAAGAAAGTGTCTTTGCGCGGTTTGATCGCGACTAAGGGCGCAAAAGCAGCAATTGAAGCTGCTGGTGGTTCAATAGCTTAAGGGTATTAGTGGCAACTTCTCCAAAACTAGCTAAGAGCGCAGCAAGCGGCTTCCCATGGGGACGCTTGTGGTTTTTGCTTGGCGCATTAGTTGTGTTTAGAGTTGGTGCGCACATCCCAGTACCAGGAATTGATCCAGTACAGCTCGCTGCACTGTTTAATCAGAACCGCGGCGGTATTCTGGGTATGTTTAATATGTTTTCTGGTGGTGCTTTATCGCGTTTTACCATCTTTGCTTTGGGCATCATGCCTTACATTTCTGCATCGATCATTATGCAGTTGATGTCGGTAGTGTCGCCTCAATTAGAAGCATTGAAAAAAGAAGGTGAATCTGGTCGTCGCAGAATTACGCAGTACACCCGCTACGGCACATTGGTTTTAGCAACCTTTCAAGCATTAGGCATTGCAGTTGCACTTGAAGCGCAAGCAGGTTTAGTGATTGATCCAGGTTTAGCATTTCGTTTTACGACAGTAGTGACATTAGTAACTGGCACTATGTTTTTGATGTGGTTGGGTGAACAGATTACTGAGCGTGGTCTCGGTAACGGCATCTCCATCATCATCTTCGCTGGTATTGCGGCAGGTTTGCCGAATGCGATAGGTGGACTGTTTGAATTAGTACGTACTGGATCGATGAACGCGTTATCCGCGATTTTGATTTGTATCGTAGTAGGACTGGTGACTTTCTTAGTTGTCTTTATCGAGCGTGGCCAAAGAAAAATTTTGGTTAATTACGCGAAAAGACAAGTAGGTAACAAAGTGTATGGTGGACAGAGCAGTCACCTGCCTTTGAAGTTGAATATGGCAGGTGTCATACCGCCAATTTTCGCTTCATCGATTATTTTGTTTCCTGCGACGATAACAAGTTGGTTTACGAGTGGTGATACAACAAATAGCGTAGTGCGTTTTCTGAAAGATCTCGCAGCATCATTAGCTCCTGGTGAGCCTATCCACGCTTTGTTGTACGCAGTTGCGATTGTTTTCTTTTGTTTCTTCTACACAGCACTTGTGTTTAACAGTAAAGAAACAGCTGATAACTTGAAGAAAAGCGGTGCGTTCGTTCCAGGTATACGTCCAGGTGAACAAACAGCAAGATACATCGATAAGATTTTGACCAGATTGACCTTAGCAGGCGCTGTTTACATTACTTTGGTTTGTTTGTTGCCAGAATTTTTGATCGCAAGATGGAATGTACCGTTTTATTTTGGTGGAACCTCTTTGCTGATTATCGTTGTGGTCACCATGGACTTCATGGCACAAGTACAGAATTATGTAATGTCGCAGCAGTATGAATCGCTGCTAAAGAAAGCGAATTTTAAAGGCGGGCTCATCCCTCGCTAGTAAGGTAAGCGGCAGAGTAGAGCCGACTAAGTTAAGCAAGGCTGGAAATATATTTTCGAGCTAAGCAAATGATTAAAAAATGAAAGAAAGAGGGCCAAGATGAAAGTGCTCGCATCAGTTAAGCGCATATGTCGCAACTGCAAAATTATTAAGCGCAAAGGCGTCGTTCGGGTTATTTGCACCGAGCCGCGTCATAAGCAGCGCCAAGGTTAATTAACGTTATTGATTGAGGAATAACGAATGGCACGTATTGCAGGGGTAAATATCCCAAACCATCAACATACCGTGATTGGCTTAACCGCCATCTTTGGTATTGGTCGTCCCACAGCACATAAAATTTGTGAGCAAACGGGTGTTCCAACGTCGAAAAAAATCAAAGATCTCGATGACAGCGAGTTAGAAAAGCTGCGTGATGAGATCGGCAAATTTATCGTCGAAGGCGATTTGCGCAGAGAACTTTCCATGAGTATCAAACGTCTCATGGATTTGGGTTGCTATCGTGGTATGCGTCATCGCAAAGGTTTGCCTGTTCGCGGTCAGCGTACACGTACCAATGCGCGTACGCGTAAAGGTCCACGTAAAGCAGCGCAATCGCTGAAGAAGTAATCCTCCTACGGGTTCAAGGAAATTATTATGGCTAAATCACCGAATAACGCAGCATCAGCGCGTGTACGTAAAAAAGTTAAAAAGAATGTTGCTGAGGGCATCGCACACGTGCATGCATCCTTCAACAACACCATCATCACGATCACGGATCGCCAAGGCAATGCATTGTCATGGGCAACCTCAGGTGGTGCTGGCTTTAAAGGCTCACGTAAATCGACACCATTCGCTGCTCAGGTAGCGGCTGAAGCTGCTGGCAAGGTAGCAATCGAATGCGGTATCAAGAACCTTGAAATCCGTATTAAAGGACCAGGTCCAGGCCGTGAATCAGCAGTGCGCGCGCTCAATAACCTCGGTATCAAAATTACTGTGATTCAGGACGTGACACCAGTGCCGCACAACGGCTGCCGTCCTCCTAAGCGTCGTCGTATTTAATTTTTAGTTGTATCTGAAAGTGGCCCGCTGCAACCTGGCGGGTTTTGTTATTAAGACCACTGTTTGATCACATGTGATCAAACTAGCGCCTGAAGTGAGTTCATCATTCGGGGCGTCATTCAATAAGGAAAAATCGTGGCACGTTATATTGGACCAAAAGCAAAGCTATCCCGCCGCGAAGGCACAGATCTCTTTTTAAAGAGTGCACGTCGTTCGCTAGAATCAAAATGTAAGCTCGACTCAAAACCAGGTCAGCATGGTCGCACTTCTGGTGCTCGTACCTCTGACTACGGTAACCAACTGCGTGAAAAACAAAAAGTAAAACGTATGTATGGTGTACTCGAGCGTCAATTCCGTCGTTATTTTGCTGAAGCAGATCGCCGTAAAGGTAATACTGGTGAGACTCTGCTGCAATTGTTGGAAACCCGTTTAGACAATGTAGTCTATCGTTTAGGTTTTGCATCAACTCGTGCTGAAGCACGTCAGTTGGTGTCACACAAAGCGATCGTAGTGAATGGTAATGTCGTTAACATTCCGTCATACCAAGTTAAAGTAGGTGATGTTGTTTCTGTTCGCGAAAAAGCGAAAAAACAAGTACGTATCGCTGAAGCACTTTCATTAGCAGAACAAACTGGTTTCCCTATGTGGATTTCAGTAGACGCTAAAAAAATGGAAGGCTCACTCAAGACCTTGCCTGATCGCTCAGACTTCAATCAAGAAGTAAATGAGTCGCTCATCGTCGAATTGTATTCACGTTAATTTTCCCGGGGCTTACTATTTTTTAGTGAGCACTTTCGAACTGCCATCAGCCTTATCGGCGTAATGAGCCGAGGGTATTGAAAGGACATTTCATGCAAAACAGTCTGTTAAAACCACGCATTATTGAAGTTGAACCACTCGGTCTCGGTCACGCTAAAGTCGTGATGGAGCCTTTTGAGCGTGGCTATGGCCACACCTTAGGTAATGCGTTGCGTCGTGTCTTATTGTCTTCTATGGTTGGTTATGCACCAACTGAAGTGACTATCGCTGGTGTGGTTCATGAATATTCATCTTTAGATGGTGTGCAAGAAGACGTCGTTGATATTCTGCTGAACCTCAAAGGTGTAGTGTTCAAACTGCATAACCGTGATGAAGTCACTCTCACATTGAAAAAAGAGGGCGAAGGCCCTGTGTTGGCATCAGATATCGATCTGCCACATGATGTTGAGTTAGTGAATCCAGATCACGTCATTGCCAATCTAACGCCAGGCGGCAAATTAGATATGCAAGTAAAGATTGAAAAAGGTCGTGGTTATGTGCCGGGTAATGTGCGTCGTTTAGCTGAGGATGCAAACAAAACCATAGGTCGCATCATTCTTGACGCTTCTTTTTCACCTGTACGTCGCGTTTCTTACACTGTTGAATCTGCTCGTGTAGAACAACGTACTGACTTAGACAAACTCATCATCAACATTGAAACCAACGGTGTCATCACCCCTGAAGAAGCAATTCGCCAATCAGCGCGTGTATTGGTTGATCAATTGAATGTATTTGCAGCACTCGAGGGTACAGAGGCAGCAGCTGAAGCACCATCACGCGCACCTAGCGTTGATCCTATACTCTTGCGCCCTGTTGATGATTTAGAACTCACAGTACGTTCTGCAAACTGCCTCAAAGCAGAGAACATCTATTACATTGGTGATCTGATTCAACGCAGCGAAAATGAATTACTCAAAACACCAAACTTAGGTCGTAAGTCATTAAACGAGATCAAAGAAGTATTAGCATCGCGTGGTTTGACATTAGGTATGAAGTTGGAAAACTGGCCACCAGCTGGTTTAGAAAAATAAATTATTGAATCAATATTTACCGGCCCGCGCCTGTTTTTAACAGAGCGATAGAAGAGCTGGATTTAAACTAAAAGGAAATATCATGCGTCATCGTCACGGACTACGTAAACTCAATCGCACTTCTTCACATCGCTTAGCGATGTTACGCAACATGACAGTATCTCTGTTGCGTCATGAAGCGATTAAAACCACACTACCTAAAGCAAAAGAATTGCGTCGCGTTGTTGAGCCAATTCTCACCTTAGGTAAGGTAGATACACTGGCAAACAAGCGTCTCGCTTTCAATCGTTTGCGTGATCGCGAAATCGTCGTTAAGTTGTTTGCAGAATTAGGTCCACGTTATGCAAGCCGTAATGGTGGATATTTGCGTATTTTGAAAATGGGTTTCCGCGTTGGTGACAATGCACCTATGGCATTCGTAGAATTAGTTGATCGTCCTGCTGATTCTCATGGCGCTGAAGATCATAGCGGCGAATAAAAATTACGACGTGCCTGAGTCTAAGGCCGAAACAAAAAACCAGGCCTAGTGCCTGGTTTTTTGCATTTGAAAGCCAAAATGATGAATTGGAATCATAATGGTGTTATCCACGAAGAATGCTAAAAAATGAGATTCATAAACATGAACAAAATCTCAAACAACACAAACCAACAAACCCAGAGTAAAAAGCATGTCAGCTAAACAAATACTACAGGTTGAAAATCTCCAAAAAACATATGGCGATACTGACAAACGTTTGAAAGTAGTTGATCAGCTTTCATTTAGCTTGCAAGCCGGAGAGTGCTACGGCCTGTTGGGGCCCAACGGAGCGGGCAAAACCACCACAATTAAACTATGTTTAGGATTAACAGCGCCTGATAGTGGCAGCATCACCTTAGCTGGCTATCCAGTTCCTGAGCAGGCGCGATTGGCTCGTATGCGAGTCGGCGTAGTGCCACAAGGGGACAATCTGGATCCAGATTTCACAGTAGAAGAAAATCTCATTGTCTATAGCCGTTACTTTGGTATGACACGAGAACAAATCAATGCAAGGCTAGTTTGGTTGTTAGAATTTTCGCGATTAGAGAGTAAGCGTTCAGCACGCATAAGCGAGTTATCAGGTGGGATGAAACGACGCTTAACCTTAGCACGTGCATTAGTGAACGATCCTGATATTATTTTTATGGATGAGCCCACAACAGGACTAGATCCTCAGGCAAGGCATTTAATCTGGGAAGGATTAAAAGCATTATTGGCGCAAGGCAAAACCATTTTTTTAACTACGCATTTTATGGATGAGGCTGAACGTTTGTGTGATCGTATTGCAGTTATAGATCACGGCCAACTTATAGCAGAAGGATCGCCGCGTGAATTAATTGCTAAATATATTGAATCACAAGTCATCGAGGTGTATGGCGATCAGGCAAAAACTTGGGGTGATAAAAATGGACAATTAGCCCAACGGGTAGAGACAAGTGGTGAAACATTATTTTGCTATACCGATCACGTAGAAACGCTTTTACAAAATCTGGCGCATGAAGAAGGATTGCGTTACCTGCACCGGCCAGCGAATCTTGAAGATGTATTTTTAAAGCTCACTGGGCGAGAAATGCGAGATTAATATGAATAGAGTTTCTTATGAAATGCCGATCTTAAGCATGCGTTTCGCTCCCGTATGGCAGCGCAATTTCTTAGTATGGAAAAAACTCGCAGTCGCTAGCGTAATAGGCAATATTGCGGAACCACTCATCACTTTGATTGCATTTGGTTATGGTCTAGGCAGTCTGATCAAAGAAATAAATGGCATACCTTACATCGAGTTTCTGGCAAGTGGATCGATCTGTATGTCCGTCATGATGGCAGCATCATTTGAGGCTTTGTATTCAGCATTCTCGCGTATGCATGTACAAAGAACTTGGGAGACGCTCATGCATACGCCTCTTACCTTAGATGACATCGTACTAGCAGAAATGCTGTGGGCAGCGAGTAAATCACTGATATCAGGTACGGCAATATTAATCGTGTTATTTATGTTGGGTATAGGTTTGCATCCCACTACATTTTTAGTGCCGCCTCTATTATTTTTAATAGGAATGACATTCGCATCGATCGCATTAATTTTTAATGCCTTAGCTAGAGCCTATGACTTTTTCACTTATTACTTCACCTTGTTTTTAACGCCCATGATATTTTTATCGGGTGTGTATTATCCCAATCAACAATTACCAAATTGGCTCAGTCAGTTAGCCTCATTTTTGCCATTAAGTACAGCGGTCGAACTAGTAAGGCCATTGTTATTGGGACAAGCACCAGAGCATGCAATAACTAAGCTTTTTACATTGATGGCATATTGTGCAGCTGGGTTCTATGTCGCAACTAACCTCACTCGGCAGCGATTTTCACACTAAGTGAGAGCCAATATGAATGAAGCACTACTGGTGATCTCTAATTTTCCGAGTTTGGAAACTGCACAACACAGTGCAAAAGAATTGGTCGAAAATCAATTGGCAGCATGCGTCAACATTCATCACCCAGTGCAATCTGTTTATCGGTGGCAGGGAAAAATGGAGAAAGTAGAAGAAGTCACGCTACATATCAAAACGACTTCAAATAATTTGTCAAAAATAGAGCAAGTCATCATCAAAAATCATCCCTATGAAGTGCCAGAAATCATTGCAATAAAAATTGAGAGTGGTTATGCACCCTATATGCAATGGATAGCACAAGAATCACGTCAAAATTAATTATGCGACTCTTCTTAAAAAATAAAACTACTCATTTATTGATGAGTTTCAGCTTTATGCTTATCGCCGGCGTAGCAAACGGAGCTGTAGGAGAAGAATTTCTACCGCCAGAGCAGGCATTTAAGTTAAGTGCGAAACAAATAGCAAACAATAAGATAGAAATCACCTACAAAATTGCGGATGGATATTATTTATATCGTGAACGATTTGCATTTAGTGCAGAAAAAGCAAAGATAGGTGAGCCGCAAATTCCAAAAGGAAAAGTGAAGTTTGATCCTAACTTTGAAAAAGAAGTAGAAATCTACAGACAAGAAGTACGTATCATTATTCCAGTTGTAGCGAATGAAGAGTTCAGTCTTAAAGCAATCAGCCAAGGATGCGCAGATAAAGGACTCTGTTATCCACCCATGGAGACATTCGTTAAGCTATCACTAGAAACAAATGTGAAATCGACGAATGTAAATGACGATGAGAGCATAGAAAAAACAGACAATACGTCGTTGAAGTTAGACACAGAGATGGGAAAAATAGAAGCCTCACTAGCAAGTCAGAATCTATTGCTCATCCTACCGCTATTCTTTCTGCTGGGACTGGGCCTGTCATTTACGCCATGTGTACTACCTATGGTGCCTATCTTGTCCGTCATCATTGTGGGTGAGGGTGAGCAAGTGAGTAGACGGCGAGGACTGTTGCTATCACTCGCTTACTCCTTAGGCATGGCATTGGTTTACACCTTATTAGGAACCGCAGCAGGTTTAATCGGAGAAGGCCTATCGGCCTTCTTGCAAAATCCTGTGGTGTTGATCAGCTTTGCAATCTTAATGACAGTTATGTCCTTATCCATGTTTGATGTATTTCAATTGCAAATGCCATCAGCCATCCAACTTACCTTAACGCGTTTATCTGAACAGCAAAAACGTGGAAAGTTATATGGCGTATTTTTAATGGGATCGCTATCAGCACTAATTGTAGGGCCCTGTGTGGCAGCTCCACTTGCAGGAGTATTGGTCTATCTCAGTCAAACGCGCGATGTTGTGATTGCTAGTAGCGCCTTATTTTTTATGGCAATGGGAATGAGCGTACCTTTACTACTGTTAGGAGTATCGGCTGGATCATTATTGCCGCGTGCAGGCGCGTGGATGGGCGCAGTTAAACCATTCTTTGGTGTGTTAATGCTTGCCATGGCAGCGTGGATGATAGCGTCACTCATCTCTCCAGTTGTGCTCATGCTGATTTGGGGAGCTCTCAGTGTTGCTTACGGCGTTTTTTTGTTGTGGCCAAAAAAATGGAAACTCTCAATTAAATTCATAGGCATCATTTTCATAGCATTAGGAATGATGGAATTATCAGGTGTAGCCATAGGTAGTAGAGATGTCTGGTCGCCATGGACATCAGCCTCAACAAGTCAACGCGCTGCAACAAAATTTAAACGTGTAAAAACAATTGAAGATGTAGAACAGGCAATCCGGGCTGCCAATGGACGCGTAGTGATGCTGGATTTTTATGCAGATTGGTGTGTGTCGTGTTTAGAGATGGAGAAGCTCACTTTCAGTGATAAGAGAGTAAGAGAACAACTAGATCAAATGCTGCTTATACAAGTCGACGTCACTGCCAATGATGCTGATGACAAAGCACTGTTAAAAAAATATGGCTTGTTTGGACCTCCGGGAATCCTGTTTTTCAATGCTTCAGGCAATGAGATGCGTGATCAAAGAATTATAGGATTTCAATCAGCGCAAAAATTTTTGGAAATGATTAAAAAATAAAATAAATATTGCTTTAATTATTTTGTTTCTTGAATTTCTCAATATCACTTAATAAGCCGCGGTTAAGATATCTAGGGCGTGTGTTAGTGGCTGCTGTGTCCTGAGGATTAGTTTTTGTATTGTTATTAGGTCCCTCTATAGCAATGTCAGAGGAGCTACCTATTGAAGCAGTATTTGAGGTTGAAGAAATTGATTGTGTTGAATTAGAGCGTGATGAATTCGCTGAGTTCTGAATTGGTTGATCCAGATTAGTTGTCTCGGTTGAATTAGTTGGTAGTTTAATTTCTTTGCGCTTTAAATAATTTATATCTGATCTGAGGGTGCTGGCGGATGTCTTTTGCCATTTATAAGAATGTAGTTCCGGTTTATCCAAACTTTTTGACGGTGATAAAGCTTCTTCTGAAATATTTATATTAATCTTAAAAATTTTTAAATTCTCTTCAAAAAGAGAAGCTTTTAAATAATTAATTTTTTCAGAGGATGCGTGTGAAGCAAGTTGCATTTCATTATTGTCTTTTTCTGCTGAATTGAATAAATCAAATCTTATTTTTTTCTCTTTATTAAGTGCATCATCATCTTTCCATATTTCTTTATCAAATTCGGAATTAAAAATATTCAAAATACTATCGTATCTAAATTTTGTTTTATTAAAATTATTTATGATTTTTTCTTGATCGGGCGTGTACTTTAAATCATCACTTGAAATCCCTTCATTTTTTTCGCGTATATTTAATGGTAATTCAGAATATTTAGTATTTGCAGTTTTAAAATGTTTGCACACAATTATAAAATCAAGAAATTCTTCGTAATCTGCAGATGCTTCCGTAGCTTTTTTGGAAATTGCAATTTTTCTAGGACTGTAATTATCCATTACTGCAATATCAGACTGAATATTTTTTAAAAAAATCTTAATTTGCTTAGAATTAAATTTATTAGACTTTGATAATTTTTTTTCTAAATGAGCTATTGTTAAATCTCTATCAATTTTATACTTAGATTTATTTTTGATGAAGTCTTGCGTATCAATATCTTTGCGACGAAAAATTATTTCTCCTTTTACAGTTTCCGTTGTCAGTATAGATATTTGCGATTTTTCACTTGAATTAAATGGCTGTGATGACTTTTCGTAAAGAAAATTAGAGCCGGAATTTTTTCGGGTTGCATCCATGATTTGTCCATTGAATCGCGCTGTAATGACAATTCGTTGCAAAAAGCAACAATAAGTTCGATTAATGAACGAAATGTACAGAAACAAGTGCTAAGGCGTACAAACGCCTTGGATTAGAGCGATGAAATGTTTTCCTAGAGGAATAATCTACGAACGCAATTAAATATTTGTGCGGAAGTAGCTATGAGATGGTGAGATTGAGTTGGCAAGTGCGCGGCAAAGCAAAACTTTTTATTTCTTATCGGGTTTGTTAATTATTGTATTTGCGGAATCTACAAATCTAACTTGTTTTGCTTCGGGAAATGAAAAAAATTTACCATTATTTAAATTGTCAGTAAACGCATCGGCAGAGACAAATTTGTTGTCAGAGTTTTTTGTGTTTTCTGAGTCGATTCGATTGATCATCGAATAAATACGATCTTTAGTCGCTTGAGGAGCTTTGAGTGATTTTAGTTTTCCATCAATAAAACTTCGCACAATAGAAGTATGCCCCAGCCTTTTATCTGCATCTGATAATTTTAATTCATGAGGTTGGACTCTTGAGAAAACAACTGCACTCCCTTTTTTTCCTTGAGGCGTTATAAATTTTTCTTTTCTCGCTAATACAGCGTCATTTATTCCTTTTCCATGCTCAGTATCATGCTGAGATAACTTCAAATTAGGGCTAATAAAAACCGATGGCAGATGGATTTTACTCATGAGGTCACTCCGATTAATGAGAGAGTCTATGAGTGTAGTTAAGAGATAATTAGTTCGACTATCGAACTAATTTAGAGGAATGCGACTCAGGAGTCTGAGTCGCTAAGTAGTTTACAGAGAATGACTAAGTACGCAATATGTATTAATTAATGCTGCTTGATATAGCGCGCAATATCTCTAGCAAAATAAGTCAGCACACCATCAGCGCCTGCGCGTTTAAAGCAGAGTAATGCCTCCATCATAGTTTTATCGTGATCTAACCAACCATTTTGGGTTGCCGCTTTAATCATGGCGTATTCACCACTAACTTGATAAGCATAAGTCGGCACTTTAAATTCCTCTTTCACTCTACGCACTATGTCTAGATAAGGCATGCCAGGTTTCACCATCACCATATCCGCACCTTCGGATAAATCGAGTGCAACTTCACGCAGGGCTTCATCACTGTTGCCTGGATCCATTTGATAAGTCGCTTTACTGCCTTTCCCCAAATTCGCAGCTGAACCAACCGCATCACGGAATGGACCATAAAACGCAGAAGCATATTTAGCTGAGTAAGCCATGATGCGTGTATGAATAAAACGATCGGCTTCAAGTGCTTGACGTATAGCGCCTATGCGACCATCCATCATGTCAGAAGGTGCGACGATATCAACACCCGCAGCAGCTTGAACTAAAGATTGTTTGAGTAAGATGGCAGTAGTCTCATCATTTAAGACGTAGCCGTTTTCATCGAGTACGCCGTCTTGTCCATGGCTGGTAAAAGGATCAAGAGCAACATCAGTAAGAATGCCTAATTCTGGAAAGCGCGTTTTTAATTCGCGCACAGCACGCGGTACTAAGCCATTCGGATTGGTCGCTTCAATGCCGTCTGGTGTTTTTAATGTGGGATCAATGACGGGAAATAAAGCAAGAACCGGAATACCTAAACTCACGCATTCTTCAGCCACTGCAAAAAGTAAATCAACTGACACACGTTCTACGCCAGGCATGGAGGCAACGACTTCACGTCTGTTTTTGCCATCGAGAATAAAGACTGGATAAATTAAATCAGCGGATGTAACAACATGCTCACGCATCATGGCACGGGAGAAATCATCTCGTCGCATGCGACGCATACGCAATGCAGGGAACTGGGCGGATATTTTTAAGTTATCAGACATGTTGTTCTCAGATGGTTGTGTTAATTCTGTTGTTCGATAAGTACTGCATCAAAAAGATGAAACTTTCACTGGACTTCGCCGTCACATGGTCAGGTGATGTTCTCACCTCCCGCTAATTTCCTCCCAGAGCGGGGCTAAGCCGTTCAACTGCGGATTAGTGTTAAGCCCTGGAGACATCCCCTTGCTCCAGGGCTTTTTTCTTAATCTAAGCTAATCGCTAATGGCCACAGGTGGGGTGAGGCCTAGCAAATCTCTGATACGACCATCTGCTTCTTCTAAGCCAGTGCGCTTTAATGCGGAAAACAACTGCACAGAAAACGGAAGTGGTGTGCCAGACTCATCAACATAACTGGACAGAACCGTGTTGGCAAGACGCAGTGCATCAGTGGATTCAGTGCGGTTGAGTTTGTCGGCCTTGCTAAGAAGGCAATGAATCGGTTTGCCGGTTGGGGCAAACCATTCCAACATCTCTACATCCAGTTCTGTGAAAGGTCGCCGTGCATCCATGATGAGAACCAGTGCCGTAAGCTGCTCACGCATTTGTACATAGCGACCTAGCAGCTCTTGCCAGTGGAATTTTGCATCGCCCGAGACTTCTGCATAGCCATAACCAGGTAAATCGACTAAAAAGCACTTAATTTCATCGACACGGGTAGGATCTTTTCTATGCTGGGCAACGTGAGCACCACCAATTGAGAAAAAATTAATATGCTGCGTACGCCCCGGTGTTTTAGAGGCAAAAGCGAGTTTTTTTTGATTACACAGCACATTAATTGCAGTTGACTTGCCCGCATTCGAGCGGCCAGCGAAGGCAATTTCAGGGACTTTATAATTTGGCAAATCAGACAGCTGATTGACTGTCGTGAAAAACCGGGCTTGCCAGAGCAGGGACATGGGATAGGAGTGAGGCAGACAGCCCAGCTTGGGCACAAAAGGAGAGGCCTATTGTAGTACAATGTGAGGTTATTGCCGGGCAATTAGTGCGAGAGTTTATTAGTCGCACAGTGCATATCCAGTTTGCTGAGCGTGCAGACAAAAAGGCGCAACGCAACAATTTTCCAGTCTCCAGGGTGTTTGAATGAACCGTGCTTTGCTGAACTTTGCAAAATATATTTCGGTCGCGCTAATCGCGACGTCCAGTCTTGCTATGGCAAGCGAGGAAAAATCTGCACCTAAGGCAGATGCTGCCAAGGGCGCTACTTTATATTCAGGTGGTGATCCATCGCGCGGTGTAATGGCTTGTGTGGCATGCCATGGTGTTGCGGGTAACTCCACAGTTTCAGTGAATCCTAAACTGGCTGCTCAACATGCTGCTTATATTCAAAAGCAGCTGCATGACTTTAAAGGTCCAAATCGTAATCATCCAATTATGACGGGTATAGCGAAAGCCATGACGGATGAAGACATGGCCAATGTTGCTGCCTATTTAGATCAGCAAAAAGTTTTACCAGGCAGTGCTCGCAACAAAGACACGATAGATGCTGGTAAGAAGATTTACCGCGCTGGTATCGCTGAAAAAAATGTTCCTGCCTGTGCAGGATGTCACGGACCAAACGGTTCAGGCATACCAGCTCAATTCGCGCGTATTGGTGGTCAGCATCAAGACTACACCGTGTCACAGTTATCTAATTTCCGCGCTGGTACACGTTCCAATAGTGCGCAGATGACCACCATCGCTAAGCGTTTGTCAGAAGATGAAATTCAAGCGGTTGCAGACTATATTGCAGGTTTGAATTCAGGCAAGTAATCACTACTGCTAGCGCGTAGAACAAAACGCTAAGGTAAAAAAGAAAATAAAAAGGGCAACCGCGAGGTTGCCCTTTTTGTTTTACAGTATGCTTACTTATAGCATGTTGTTAGCGACAGAATTTTATGACGTGTTGCATGTGCCATCTTAAAAGAGAGAGTGGAATCCTATGAAAATTCATCGTCTGCACTATCCAGCACCTTTGCCATCGGAAATAACACCTCAATCAATAGCAAACTCACGACGTCAGTTTTTACAGCAACTCGCTGTAGGTGCTGCGACTGCTACAAGTTTGACGGAGAGTGTGTGGGCACAAGCTGCAGGAATAAATAAAACATTGCCAGCAAAGCCTAACTTAATTTACACCGCCAAGGATAAGCCAACTAGTTTTACAGACGCTACTACCTATAACAATTTTTATGAGTTTGGGTTGGATAAAAGTGATCCTGCCATCATAGCTAAATCATTAAAAACGCATCCATGGACAGTGCAAATTGATGGCGAGATTAAAAAACCACTCACATTAGATGTAGATAGCTTGCTTAAATTAGCGCCACTAGAAGAGCGTTTATATCGTCTGCGTTGTGTAGAGGGTTGGTCTATGGTGATACCTTGGGTAGGTTATTCCTTCTCTGAATTAATACGAAAGGTAGAACCCACTGGGAATGCGAAGTATGTGGAATTCACTACTTTGGCAGACCCTAAACAAATGCCTGGAGTAGGAAATCGTGTATTGAATTGGCCGTATACAGAAGGTCTACGGATTGATGAAGCAAATCATCCTCTAACGATGTTAGTCATGGGTATGTATGGTCAAACCTTAACCAATCAAAACGGTGCGCCAGTCAGAATGATCGTGCCTTGGAAATATGGATTTAAATCAGCAAAGTCATTAGTGCGTATACGCTTTACAGAAAAACCACCCATCACTGCATGGAATCGATCAGCGCCAGAAGAATATGGATTTTATGCAAACGTTAATCCTGAAGTGGATCATCCTAGATGGTCGCAAGCGACAGAACGTCGTATAGGAGAAGATGGTTTATTCAATAAGAAGCGCGCAACCATGATGTTCAATGGCTATCCAGAAGTAGCATCGCTATATAGCGGAGTGAATTTAAAAAAATTCTATTAGAACTAGCATGCGTACGCTGAAACCGGATAGTAGGGAATTCAAGATAATCAAAGCAGGATTATTTTTATTGGCCTGCTTACCATTTTTGCGATTAATTGTATTTACCTATTTAGATCAGCTAGGCGCCAATCCACTTGAATTCATCACGCGTAATACAGGTGATTGGACGATTTATTTATTGTGCATTACTTTAAGCATCACACCATTACGCAAACTAATTGGTTGGAATTGGTTGGTCGCCTTACGACGTATGCTGGGTTTGTTCAGCTTCTTTTATGCAAGCCTGCATTTTCTAGCCTTCCTTTGGTTTGATCATTTTTTTGATGTACAGGCTATGCTGCATGATGTGATCAAAAGACCCTTTATCGCCATGGGATTTGCCACATTTATTTTATTATTACCGCTAGCGGCAACCAGCACAAAAAAAATGATGAGACTATTAGGTAAGGGATGGAAAACTCTCCATCAACTTATCTATCTCATCATCATCATGGGGTTAGTGCATTTTTGGTGGATGCGGGCGGGTAAACAAAATTTCACCCAGCCCTTATTTTTGACGGGAATTGCCTTTGTACTGTTAGGCAGTCGCGTGGTGACGTGGTGGCGAAATAAAAATAATCAGAAAACAGCCACCATCAATTAGTGCGGGATAGATTCTAAAGCGAATAAATCTGTAGCTAACTCGCGTTTTCTAATGAGTATGGCTTTGTCGCCATCCACTAAGACTTCAGCAGGACGTCCACGTGAATTGTAGTTCGATGCCATCGTCATGCCATATGCACCAGCTGACAAAATAGCGAGCAAATCATCTTGTTCTAAAGCGAGGGTACGAGCACGCGCTAGCCAATCCCCAGATTCACACACAGGTCCAACTACATCATAGACACGAGGTGTGATCTGTCTTTGTTTAACGGGCAGCACACCATGCCAAGCTTCATACATAGCGGGTCGCATCAAATCATTCATCGCAGCATCGACAATTGCAAAATTTTTCGTAGCGCCATGTTTTAAATACTGTACTTCGGTCAATAAAACACCGGCATTGCCTACAATCGAGCGACCAGGTTCAAACATGACTTTGATAGGCTTGCCACTATGCTTAGCAGTGCGCCATGCATCTATACGTGTAAATAAACGATGCAAATAATCAGCAACAGGAACCGGTTCTTCATCATCATAAGTAATACCTACACCGCCGCCTATATCAAGATGATGTATATCGATACCTAGGTCGCTTAATTTATCAACCAATTCAATAATTTTATCGAGTGCTTCAAGCAGAGGCGCATCATCTAATAACTGCGAACCAATATGACAATCAATGCCAACAATTTGCAAATGAGGGAATGCAGCGATTTCTTGATAAGTTGAAATAGCATCTTCAAATGCGATGCCGAATTTATTATCTTTAAGGCCAGTTGAAATATAAGGGTGCGTGTGAGCATCAACATCAGGATTGACGCGTAATGACACCGAGGCAGTTTTATTCATAGAAGCAGCAACTTCATTTAAGCGTTGCAGTTCGGGTATGGATTCAACATTGAAACACAAGATGTCATGCGTTAAGGCTAAACGCATTTCTTCTATCGATTTGCCTACGCCAGAAAAAATAACTTTACGTGGATCACCGCCAGCTGCAAGCACACGCAATAATTCACCGCCTGAAACAATATCAAAGCCAGAGCCTAGTTTGCTCAATACATTCAGTACAGCTAGATTGGAATTGGATTTAACGGAATAACAGATCAATGCGCCATTGGATCCGCGTCCATGTTTTTTGCATGCGTCTGCGTAAGCTAAAAAGTTTTGCGTTAAGCTAGCACGTGAATAAACATAAGTAGGCGTGCCATATCTTCTGGCTATGTTTTCCAAAGATACCGCTTCAACATAAAGGCTGTTATGGTGGTAGTCGAAGTGCGACATGATTAGGCGTGCTGTTGGTAGATTGAGTTGGACATAAAAGACTGTGGACTTGATGATGTGTCAGGCTTTTGTTTTGTAGGCCTAGGTTGTTCAGGTAAACGCAGTGGGCCTTTTTGGCCGCAAGCGGATACCAAACCAAGAGAGCAAATCACCGCTAGAATAAAACTAATTCGTAATAAATTTTGCATGACGGATTTTGATGAATTTTCACAGCGCGCCAAGTGCGTGCTCATAAAGATATTTCACTGGAGTGTAGCATGAGCGAATCGGAGTTTCTGCTGTTGGCAGAGGGAGTGTTACGCAAGATTCAGACGGCTTTGGAGCAAGTCGCAGATGAAACTGATATCGATTTGGAATGTGCGCGCAGCGGCAATGTGCTGCAAATAGAATTTCCAGATAATGATGCCAAAATCATCATCAATACGCAGGCGCCTATGCAGGAAATCTGGGTAGCCGCAAAAGCTGGCGGCTATCACTATCGTTACAAGGAAGAGCAGTGGTTGAACACGCGTGACGGCAGCGAGCTATTTGCCAGCTTGTCAGCGCTAGCAACACTGTATGCAGGCGAGACTATCCAACTGTAACGCCCCACAACCCCTTAGAACAATTCGTTTTGAGTCTTGCCTTCAGAGTTATCCTCTGAAGGTTTGGCCTCACCAGCGGGCGTCACGCCGATAGAGCTTATGCCACCGCTTTCTAGATATTCATGATAAGTAAAGTCGCTACCGACAGCGCTAATACCCGCAGGCATTTCCCTATTCATCATTGGTGTATTAGCTAAGGCCTTCTGCATATAGCTAATCCAAATCGGTAAAGCCAAACCACCACCGGTTTCTCGGTTACCTAAATTTTTAGGTTTATCAAATCCTATCCAAGCGATACCGACTAACTTAGGGTTATAACCCGCAAACCAAGCATCAATGGAATCATTCGTTGTTCCCGTTTTCCCAGCGATATCGGTACGTTTCAATGAGAGGGCACGTGTTGCGGTACCTTGTTTAACCACATCTTTTAACATGCTATCAATTAAAAACGCATTCCGTTCATCAATCACACGGAAGGCTTCGTCACCTGCATGGTCTGGTTTAACTTGGAATAATGACTTGCCGTTGTTGTCTGTGATTTTTGAGATTAAATAGGGATTAATTCGATAACCACCATTCGCAAAGACAGTATAAGCACCAGCCATCTGTAGAGGTGTAACAGCACCAGCGCCGAGTGCTAATGTTAAATATGGTGGATTTTTTTCAGGATCAAATCCAAACTTGGTGACATATTCTTGTGCGTATTGCGGACCAATTTTTTCTAGTATGCGTATCGAAATCATATTTTTTGATTTCGAAAGACCGCGACGCATAGTCATAGGTCCTTCATATTTATTATCGTAATTCTTAGGTTCCCAAGCGAGACTACCTGTCTGAGAAGTATCAAAGGTAATCGGTGCATCATTCACAATAGTGCCTGGTGAGAGACCTTTTTCTAATGATGCAGAATAAATGAAAGGTTTAAATGAAGAGCCAGGTTGACGCCATGCTTGCGTCACATGATTGAATTTATTGCGACTAAAATCAAAGCCACCAATCAAAGAGCGTATGGATCCATCTTCTGCGCTAACGGAAACAAACGCAGCTTCAACGTCAGGCAGTTGAACAATCGTCCATTTTTTTTCTATTTGCATCACACGAATAATCGCGCCTCTAGTGATGCGTCTATTTGCTGCAGCTTTATCGCTCAGTGCGCCAGTAACTTGGGTTAGGCCTGTGTCTTCAATCGTGATTTCTTCGCCAGATGCCAGCATGGCGCGTACAACTTTAGGTGTGGCAGACAAAACAGCAGCAGCACTAATTCCATCACTATCGGGATGCTCTGCTAACTCTGCTTCAATCGCTGCTTCTGCATCATTCTTATCAGAAGGGACTTGCATATAAGCTTCAGGGCCTCGATATGCTTGACGTCTTTCATACTCCAATACACCTTGTCTCAGAGCTAGATAAGCAGCATCTTGGTCAGCCTTGGTAATCGTGGTGTACACATTCAAGCCGCGTGTATAAGTTTCTTCTTTAAACTGGTCATACACCATTTGTCTGGCCATCTCAGACACATATTCAGCGTGTACGCCAAATTCATTGCTATCCATTTTGATTTTCAATTGCTCATCATGCGCAGTTTGATATTGCTCTTGCGTGATGTAGCCTAAATCTCGCATACGCTGCAAAATATATTGCTGACGTGCTTTTGCACGTTTAGGATTAACAACAGGATTATTTGCAGACGGTGCTTTAGGTAAGCCAGCTAACATGGCAGCTTCAGCTATCGTAATTTCATTTAACTTCTTGCCATAATAAATTTGTGCAGCAGAAGCAAATCCATAAGCTCTTTGACCTAAGTAAATCTGATTCATATAAAGCTCAAGAATCTGATTTTTTGATAATGTTTTTTCTATTTTCCACGCCAACAAAACTTCATACAGTTTACGTTTAATCGTTTGTTCACTGGAGAGGAAAAAATTACGAGCAACTTGTTGTGTGATGGTGGAAGCACCTTGACGACTACCACCCAAAGCATTGTGTACAGCGGCACGCAATATGCCCCAAAAATCGACACCACTATGTTCATAGAAACGATCATCTTCAATCGCTAACACTGCTTGTGTCATCACCTTAGGAATATCTTTGTAATGCACTAGGCTGCGGCGTTCTTCTCCAAACTCGCCTATGAGTACATTGTCTGCAGAAAAAACCCGCAACGGCATTTTCGGCTGATAGGTAGCAAGAGAATCGATATCCGGAAGATTCGGATACGCCATCATGAGCATGAAGCCAATCAAAAGTGCGCCGATCATCGCCAGACCAGTTGCAATGCCGAAAACGCTAAGCACAAGCTTTACCGCTGTTGGTAATTTGCGTATAGCTGACTGGTCGGGATTTTCCCCGTTTGGTGCGTTTGGATTCATGAAAAATAAGGCCGGAAAAGGGAGTAGCTACTGGCATGCATTATACCGACAGCGCCTCTGGCAGATGACGCTTGATTTCATTTTCTTCTAGAGCTGTAAATCTTGGCAATCAAGTTGAATTGCCTTCAACTTGTCCGTACTTATCTGGCTCAAACAAGATCAATGTGAGCTTCCGTAGGTATTTGACAACGACATTACCCATCAGCTTTACAGAGAGGAAAACGACTTGTTAGGATTTGCCGCTATTTCAAAAATGAAAACAAATCCTATTCGGGGAGTGCGGATTGTCATTCTTATCCTTTAAATTTCCCTGGTCACGGAGTGCGCCTGTCATTGGTTTAGACATTGATGCGGCTGGAATAAGGCTGATTGAACTCTCAGGTAAGAGCAGTCATTTACGGGTTGATCATTTTGCATTTGAGCCACTGTCGCCAGGTGTATTGCGTGAAGGTAGCATGCAGCAATTTGATCAAGTCAGTGAAGCCCTACATATCGCAATCGTGAAAAGTGGAAGTCTCACGCATGAAGTGGCGTTGGCACTACCTGCTTCCTCAGTCATAAGTAAAGTTGTCACACTACCTGATTTGCTGAGTGAAGAAGATATAGAGGCAGAAATTCATGAGGAAGCTAGCCAGAATCTTCCCTTTGCAATGAGTGAGATGGGGCTAGATTTTTATGTGCTTGGGCCATCAAGCAGAGAGCAAGCATCCGTCGATGTCATGTTAGTCGCTGCGCGTAAAGAAAAAATAGATGAGCGCATGGCAATAGCTCAAGCGGCAGGATTAAAAGTGGTTGCAATCAATGTCGATGCTTATGCAGCACGCTTTGCTATTTCCCAGCGCATGAAAAGAGACAAGGCCGGAAAAAATAATGCTATCGGTTTATATCAAATTGGTTCAGAACAAAGTCATTTCTCAGTTTTAGTTAACAGCAATACCGTGTATGAGCGTGAGCTAGGATTTGGAAATCAAAAATTAAAACAAGAGTTACAAAGATATGGCAGTGAAATGCATACAGAACTCATACAGCCATTTAATGAAATGCTCGCTCAAGAAGTAAGTCGTTCATTGCAATTATTTTTTTCATCAAGCGCTTATATGCACATAGATCAGCTGTGCTTAGCTGGTGATTCATGCCATCTTGCGCAACTAGAACAGCTGCTATTGCAAAAAATAGATATACCCGTTCACCTTGCTAATCCTTTCTCTGGCATGAAACTAGCCTCTACAGTGAATCAATCTATATTGGAATCGCAAGCACCCGCATGCTTAGTTGCAGTTGGCCTCGCTATGAGTGGAATGACAATATGAATATCAATCTCTTGCCATGGCGAGAGGCGCGTCGCTTAGCGCGTAAGCGGGCATTTCATCAATCATTAGTATTGTCTGCATTGCTGGGTGTATTGATTGCGTTTGTCATTGTGCTCGTACTAGAGAATTTGCTGGCTAATCAATTAACGCGAAATACCGTTCTTGAAAATGAAATTAATAAGCTCGATGTTCGGGTAAAAGAAATTGCGGCCTTAGATGAAGAAATAAAATTATTAAAGCAACGACAAGAGAGCATCAAGAGTTTACAAGCAATGCGTAATCAACCCGTTTACTTACTTGATGAGTTGGTGGATTTGACGCCAGTCGGTGTGATTCTAAAATCCATTAAGCAATCTGAAATGATTACTGTAACGGGCTATGCGCAATCAAATGCACGTATCTCGGAATTTTTACACAATATCGATTTGAAATCGCATTACCTAATTAAGCCCACGCTACTAGAAAGCAAATTAACTCCCTACGGTCAGGGAAAAGAATTAAGAAAATTATTTGAATTCACGATGACCATGACGAGCTTAGCTCAACCTCAGGAGAGATGATGCTAGATGTCAAAGCAATATTAATTAGTGTGAAAAAAATTGGCTCGCAATTTCAAAACTTGGACGGTGTGCATCCAGCTCTTTGGCCTACGGTGCCGCGTTATGTCGTCTTGTGCTTGATTTTTTCTTTGGTCGTGTTGGTCAGTTATTTACTCATTTTTTCTTCGCAATGGGAAGAGTTGAATTTGTTAATAGTAAAAGAAGATGAGCAAAAAAAAGAATTTATAAACAAACTTACTAAAGCCAAAAATCTTGAGCAATTGCGTGTGCTTAAAAATCAACGCATACAGCAAGTTTCTAAACTAGAACAACAATTGCCAGATAAAGCATCAATGGATGCTGTGTTAACTGAAATTAATCAAGCCGGTATGAATCGAGGCTTGCAGTTCGAATCATTTAAGCCTGGTGAAATAGAAACCAAAGAATTTGTAGCGGAATTACCTATTACGATAAAAATGACTGGTAGCTACCATGCATTGGCTGGTTTTGTAAGTGATGTTGCTAATTTATCTAGGTTGGTGGTGATTGATCATATTTCTATGATGGCTGTGCGGGATGGTGTTCAAAGTTTTGATGCAGTCATCCGGACTTTTTATCAAATTGATAGTGAGGAATCTGCTAAAAAAAAGAAAATGCAAAATGAAAAATCTCATCGAGCACAAAGCTAATGAAACATTTTTATTGCATGATTATCGTTCAACTCATGCTGAGCGCATGTCAAAAATTGCCTGAGCAAGATATCGCTGATTGGATAAATAAAAATCAGAATATTGCAGCTACAGCTATGGCCACACCAGTAGAACAAGACAATTTACAAAAATTTATTTATCAGGTTAAAGATAGGTTAGACCCCTTCGATTCAAAAAAGATTTCACTTTTATTTACAACAGATCCCTCAGCAGGGAATATTTTTTCTCCGGATATGCATAGAGCGAGAGAGGTGCTTGAACAATATGCAATTGATAGTTTAAGAATGGTAGGAACCTTGCGTCGCCCTGGAAAAATCGTAGCCTTAGTTGAAGTTGAAAAAGCACTACATCAAGTTCGCATTGGAAGCTACCTTGGTCAAGATATGGGGCGTGTCCTCAAAATTACTGAAGATGAAATACAAATAGAAGAAACAACGCAAGATGCAAATGGGGAATGGCGCAAACGCTTAGTTGAATTAAAAATGAAAGACAAATGAAAATGCGAAAAATACTCTGCCATTTATCGCAGGCTTGCGTAGCGCTCTTCCTCTCAACGGCCATAACTTCTTATGCCGAACAAAACGCAATACAAAAAATTGAGGCAATTAAAGAGAATGAGAATGTGATTTTAAAAATCTCATTAAAAACTCCATTGATTCACCCGCCTAAAAATTTTTCACTATTAAAGCCAGCACGCATCATCATTGATTTGCCAGCAACGATAAATAATAGTGGTCAGAACAGGCAGCACATCAATCTTGGGGAGTTAAATACGGTAGATATCGTGCAGTCGCTAGACCGTAGTCGACTAGTTTTGAATCTACAAAAAATACAGAATTTTGATGTGCAAAACAACAATCAGCAATTAATTGTTCGACTTCTGTCTGATACATCATTGGCGGCAAAACAAGGTGAGGCGCAAATCGAAGCGCATAAAGAGGTGATGAAAGCTTCAGCAGTAAAAACTGTAAATAACGGATGGCCAAATAAAAATGAAGAAGAAAAATCACTGGTAGATATAGATTTTCGCCCGGCTGGTAATGGAGCTGGACGCATCATTGTAGATTTATCCAGCGCTCAGCAATTAGTGCATGTGCGTCAGCAAGGACAAATTATTGTTGCAGATTTTCCTAAATCTACTTTACCCGAGGTATTGCGCCGAAAATTAGACGTAAGAGATTTTTCTACGCCTGTGCAAACGCTGACGACATCCGTGCAAGAAGATATGGTGCGCTTGCAAATTGAGCCTACTGGTGTATGGGAGTTTCTAGCTTGGCAAACTGATAGACGTTTAGTCATTGAGGTAAGGCCAGTTAGACAGGACGGTGCACAGTCGGGTATGTATAAGCAATACAAAGGTGAAAAATTATCTTTAAATTTTCAAAATATAGAAGTACGTGCATTACTACAAGTTGTCGCAGATTTTACCGGTTTGAATGTAGTGGCAAGTGATAGCGTGACCGGAAATCTGACTTTACGTTTGAAAGATGTACCCTGGGATCAGGCACTCGATATCATCATGCAGGCGCGAAGTTTAGATATGCGTAAAAGTGGAAATGTGCTGTGGATTGCACCCAAAGATGAATTACTGACTAAAGAACGCTTAGAGCTAGAACAGCGAGCGCAAATTTCGGAGTTAGAGCCTTTAGTGACTGAAACTTTTCAAATGAATTATCAAAAGGCAGATAATTTTCGTCAGGTTTTTGGGCTAGATGGACAGATAGGTCGAGGTAATATTTTGTCACGTCGAGGGAGTGCTTCGGTAGAACCAAGAACAAATAAATTATTTGTAACCGACACACCCTCACGCTTAGATGAAGTACGAAAACTCATACAACTTACCGATGTACCTACTAGGCAAGTGATGATAGAAGCAAGAATTGTTGAAGCAGATAATACATTTAGTAAAAATCTAGGTGCTAAGTTAGGTTTTTTAGATCTTAGGGCTACGTCAGGCGCAACACCTGGCGTCAAACTACCGTTTAATACCAATGCTGCAGTGACGGGTAATTATCTAGGGGTAGGCGAGCAAACGCTGCAAGCTGCAACATCGACAGGAAGTTTTATCCCCAATACACAATTTGTTAATTTACCCGCCGGATCAATAGGTGGATCTGCGCCGGGTAGTGTTGCAGTGAGTATTTTTTCTGTTGGTGCATTACGTTTTTTGAATATGGAGTTGTCTGCACTAGAAGCGGATGGCAAGGGTAAGATAATTTCTAGTCCAAGAGTTGTGACTGCAGATCAGCAACCTGCATTGATAGAGCAAGGTGAAGAAATTCCCTATCAACAGGCAACGAGTAGCGGTGCTACATCAATACAATTTAAAAAAGCAAATTTGAAGTTAGAGGTAACGCCGCAAATTACACCTAACGGAAATATTATTTTAATGGTCGATGTCGCGAAAGATTCCCGTGGCAATCCTGCTGGCGGTAACTTTGCCATTAATACCAAACATGTAAAAACCAACGTGCAAGTTGAAAATGGCGGCACGGTTGTGCTGGGTGGGATATTTGTACAGACGCAAAAAGAACTCGTTACAAAAGTCCCTTTTTTTGGGGATTTACCAGTTTTGGGTAATCTATTTCGTAATGTGAGTACGTTGAATGACAAAACAGAGTTATTAATTTTTATAACACCTCGCGTACTGAGCGATCCGGTAGCAAGTCGAAATTAAGCCTAGACATAAAATAATAACGACACACATTGTAGAATCAAGTCGCGCAGCATAGCCACCGTCTGTCAGCATGCTTTGCCCATAATCGTTCTCTGCAGCGCACCCTAGCAGATGTCTAGCTATAGGATAAGATACACTCTCAATTATCCTAAGCAAACTAGGCTATTCCCCTTAAAAGGATGGATGGCTCTGATTATCTTGAATCCGAATACGAATATTTTTTTAGTCGGCCTAATGGGTTCTGGCAAGACCACGATAGGGCGTGCGCTCGCAAAAAAACTAGGCAAGCGCTTTATCGATGCTGATCATGAAATTGAAGCCCGCACAGGGGCTTCTATACCGCTAATCTTTGAAATTGAAGGCGAGGCCAGTTTTCGTCAGCGCGAAGCCGATGTTATTCGCGACCTTACTGCACAAGAAGGCATAGTCCTCGCAACTGGCGGCGGCGCAGTATTAGACGAGCAGAGTCGCCATTTATTAAAAACGCGCGGTATCGTGATTTATTTAAATGCATCGATTAATCATATTCTGCAGCGTACTAGTCACGATAAAAATCGCCCTCTATTACAAACAGCTGATCCTAAAGCGCGAATAGAAGAACTCGCTCGTCAACGTGGTCCGTTGTACCAAGAGGTAGCGCACATCACCCTAGAGACAGGTCGGCCTAACGTACAATCGGTCGTTCAAACTATTTTGGCTAGATTAGAGCCGCAAGAACCTCCTGTCACACCCGTATCTGATTCTTCGTCCTCGCCATCCTTATGACACAGCAACCTTCTGTTTTTGCTCATCTCACCGTCGCACTTGGAGAACGTAGTTATCCTATTGTGATTGGTCACGGTGTTCTTGATGCGGCAATACTTAATACTCATATCACTGGCAAAAAAATTGCCATCGTCACCAATGATGTTGTCGCGCCACTTTATTTAGATAAAGTGATGACGATACTAAGAGAGCTAGGTAAAACTTGTTTTCC
Source organism: Oxalobacteraceae bacterium (assembly GCA_947454475.1). Lineage (GTDB taxonomy): Bacteria > Pseudomonadota > Gammaproteobacteria > Burkholderiales > Burkholderiaceae_D > Pernthalerella. The sequence goes on along the minus strand of CANGLD010000003.1, from coordinate 8,200 downwards.
TATTATTTTGCCAGACGGTGAAGAAGAAAAAAATGTCGACAATCTCATGCATATTTTTGATGTGCTCTTAAAAAATAAATGCGATCGTAAAACGACATTAATTGCATTAGGTGGTGGTGTCATAGGTGATATGACTGGTTTTGCTGCAGCGACTTATATGCGAGGCGTGCCATTTGTGCAAATACCAACAACCTTGTTGGCACAAGTAGATTCATCAGTGGGCGGTAAAACAGCGATTAACCATCCATTGGGTAAGAACATGATAGGCGCGTTTTATCAGCCGCAAGCTGTGATTGCAGATACCGCCACTTTAGTAACGTTACCTGATCGTGAATTGTCTGCTGGATTAGCTGAAGTGATAAAGCACGGCGCTATTATTGATAAAGATTTTTTCACTTGGTTAGAAACCAATATAGAAAAACTTGTGGCGCGTGATGAACAAGCATTAGCCCATGCGATTCAACGTTCTTGTGAAATTAAAGCGGATATTGTTCGTCAAGATGAACGTGAAGGCGGGCTGCGTGCCATTTTAAATTTTGGTCACACCTTTGGCCATGCGATAGAAGCAGGTCTGGGTTATGGCGTATGGTTACATGGCGAAGCTGTGGGATGTGGCATGGTGATGGCAGCCGATTTATCGGTGCGACTAGGTACGCTAGAAGCCAGTGATCAAAAAAGAATTGTGGCGTTGATTAAGGCAGCTGGGTTGCCAGTACAGGCACCGGATTTGGGGCTATCGCGTTGGTTGGACTTAATGGAAGTCGATAAGAAAAACGAAGGTGGCGAGATTAAATTCATACTCTTAAAGCCTATGGGGTCGGCTCATATCACTAGTGTGCCGTCAGAGACCTTAGCAGAAACACTGAAGGCATGTGTGTAAATGATGCAAACAGAATTTGAACAGCATTTAGCGCCATATGCATCGCGATCCTCAGATTCACTAGGCCGTAAGCATGCTGAATCAGCACCTGCTACGCGTAGCGAGTTTCAGCGTGATCGTGATCGCATCATTCATTCCACTGCTTTCCGTAGATTGGAATATAAAACGCAGGTATTCGTTAATCATGAAGGCGATTTATTTCGTACGCGACTGACACACAGTATTGAGGTCGCACAAATTGCACGTTCACTCTCGCGCAATTTGCAGTTAAATGAAGATTTAGTTGAGGCGATTTCATTAGCGCATGATTTAGGGCACACACCATTTGGCCATGCAGGTCAGGATGCGCTTAACGCTTGCATGAAAGACTATGGCGGCTTTGAGCATAATTTACAAAGCCTGCGTGTAGTCGATGCTTTAGAACAGCGCTATGGTGCTTTTGACGGTTTGAATTTAATGTTTGAAACACGCGAAGGCGTGTTAAAGCATTGCTCCTTAACGCATGCTAAAGAATTAGGCGAAATAGGTCAGCGGTTTATCGATCGCAAACAACCAAGTTTAGAAGCACAAGTAGCGAATCTAGCGGATGAGATTGCTTATAACAATCATGATATTGATGATGGTTTACGTTCAGGCTTATTAACTACAGAACAACTTGAGCAAGTTGGTCTATTTCTGCGCTATCAGTCCGAAGTGCATAAACAATTTCCAGGCATTAGTGGTCGGCGTGCCATCAATGAAATAGTTCGACGCATGATTAACGCTTTAGTCGTTGATCTGATAGAAAATTCAAGAAAAAATATACAAGAAGCTGGTGTGGCGTCAATTACAGATGTGCGCAATGCCCAACCTTTAATTGCATTTTCTGCTTCTATGAAACTAGAAGCACAGGAATTAAAACGCTTCTTGCGCACGAATTTATATCAGCATTACCAAGTAAATCGCATGACGAGTAAAGCACGTCGCATCATCACAGACTTATTCGGTATTTTTATGAGTGAACCTCAATTACTCCCGAATGATTATCAGCTACAAAATGAAGATATTCAACTTCAGGCACGTAAGGTAGCTGACTACATTGCTGGTATGACAGATCGTTACGCTATGCGAGAATATCGACGCTTGTTTGCTGTTGATGAAATTTAATCCGCTACTCTCCATTAAGAATAGAAATTTTTAAGCGGGTGCGCATAAGTCGGCCAAGCGGGTTCAAAAAATTGCTGCACCATAGCGTTGGTCACTTCAGATAAATGACTAGGGTTCCACTTGGGTTGATGATCTTTATCAATCACTAAGGCACGTACGCCTTCTATCACCTCTCCATGCTCAAAGCAACGACGCACTAAATTGCGTTCCATGCGCAGACAATCTGCTAGTGACATAGTTTTACTACGGCGAATTTGTTCTAGTGTCACACTCATCATAAGTGGTGATCGCTTTTGCATCACGGCTAAAGTTTTTTGCGCAAAATCAGACGTGTCTGTAATTAAAGACTGCATGATAGCGTCAACAGTGTTGTGCGAAAAATGTTGATCGATAGTATTGCGCTCATTCACTAAGCGACTATTTGAAGGGTTACCTGCAGTCTCATTACTATAAGTGGCTGCAAATTCTTTGATATGGTGGCGCAGATCTTTATTCGCTGGACAATCCACACAGTGATCAAATAGAGCAGTAAGTGCAGAAGAAGGAATGAAAACATCTGCTAAATCAGCATAGATCGCATCTGCTGCACCTATGGTTTCGCCTGACACGCCCAGATAAGTTCCGCATTCACTGGTTGCGCGTGAAAGGAAATAACCACCTCCCACATCAGGAAATAAGCCAATTGCGACTTCAGGCATAGCCATCTTCGTACGCTCGGTCACAATGCGTAAGCGACAATCTGGGCCAGCTTGCGCAATGCCCATGCCGCCTCCCATCACGATGCCATCCATGAAGGCAATATAAGGTTTGGGGTAGTGGTGCACTAAATGATTGAGTGCATATTCTTCAGTAAAAAAATCTTCGATTAAGGCGCCACCTTGCATGGCACTAGCACTACCTTTTTGATAAAAAAATCGTATGTCACCGCCAGCACAAAATGCCTTTTCACTACTACTACGCATGACAACTGCAGTAATTTTTGCATCATCACGCCATGCTAACAATGCGCGTGTTATATCCCGCACCATGTCAAGTGAGAGTGAATTCAATGCTTGCGCACGATGTAGTGTAATAACACCGAGTTGCTTGTGGACTTCTGTGATGACGTGCTGTTCCATAATGTAGCCTAGTGAAAAAACAGTAGTGTATAGGGATTTTTTGCAGGCATGAAAAAGGGCGCTTACGCGCCCTTGTTAGCTGATGCTAGCTAAAACTACGCTGCTTCAGCATCTTGAATGGTCAAGTTTTTAATGCCGTTATGCTGATGATTTTGAATTTTATCTTTATGTTTTAAAACTTGGCGATCTAACTTATCAATCAGCGTATCGATCGCTGCATATAAGTCTTGCGCTTCGCTTTCTACACGCAGATCTTTTCCCGGTAAATGTAAATTGATTTCCGCTCGCTGACGTTTTTCTTTTTCGGTAAGGGAGTCCACGGAAAGCATGACAGAGATGTCAATCACGTGATCGAAGTGACGGGTAACGCGCTCTAGTTTAGATTGCACGTATTCTCGAATGGCTGGAGTCAGTTCGAGGTGATGCCCACTGATAGTCAGATTCATACACAGCACTCCTTTGCGTTGCGTCACTGGAGGATCCGGCATGGCCGCTGGCGCAAACCAGACGGAACACAGTAACCGTTAAAAACTGGAAAATCTTATAAGGATTTGCGTAAATTCACAGGCGGGATTTTCAAAGCCTCACGATATTTTGCTACCGTACGCCTTGCAACCACCATACCCTGTTCAGCTAGCATATCCGTAATTTTGCTATCGGAAAAAGGATTTTTTGAGTCTTCAGCTCCTATCAATTGTTTAATCAATGCACGAATAGCAGTGGACGATGCTTCACCACCCGCCTCGGTGGCTACATGGCTACCAAAGAAATACTTTAGCTCATACATACCATGTGGCGTCAGCATGTATTTCTGCGTAGTGACACGAGAAATAGTGCTTTCATGCAAGCCCAGTGTATCAGCAATTTCCCGTAGCACAAGGGGTCTCATAGCAACTTCGCCATGAGAAAAGAAATTCTTTTGTCTCTCTACTATCGCTTCGGCAACCCTGAGTATGGTGTCGAAGCGTTGGCGCATATTTTTAATCAGCCATTTTGCTTCTTGTAGCTGGGTAGTCAATGAGCCTTCACCCTTACTTTGCTTGAGTATATTGGCGTACATAGCATTGACCCGCAGCTTAGGCATGACATCCCGATTTAAGGTCACCTGAAATCCATTTTTTGTCCGTTTGACAATAACATCAGGTACGACATAGTCGGAAGCATCACCTGCAAACGGTGCGCCAGGGTGAGGATTGCAACGACGAATAACTGCCTGTGCTTCACGCAAATCTTCATCATCACAATCAAGAAGCTTTTTCAGTTTATTGAACTCGCGCTGAGCAAAAAGTTCAAGATGATTTTCTACTAAGGTCAGTGCCATACGGCGCGTAACCATAGGAATTTTTTCGAAACGACGTATTTGTAGTGACAAACACTCCGGCGCATTACGCGCACCAACACCTGCTGGGTCAAAACTTTGTAGTAGCTTCAATGCGACCAGCATTTCATCCATGTCGATTTCCAGCTCTTCAGGTAATCGTTCTAAGATGGTATCTAAGGCTTCTTCCAAATAACCGTTATCGTCTAAAGCATCTATCAGCAATTCAACCAAAGCACGATCACGACGGTTATCAACAGTAACGGAGACTTGTTCTAAGAGATGTTCACGCAAAGTGCGTTCATGTGCTTCTAGTTGAGGGCGTGAACTTTCATCATCAGGCGCTTTAGAGTTACGTGATACATCATCAAAACTCCATTCTGCTTCACTGCTTCCACCTTCTTCGCCACTTGCGGGTGCATCAAAGCCACCTTCATCACCTTCAGCGGCAGGGCTGCTGGCTTCTTCGTTACTACTCATGGGTTCAGGTGAACTAGTCAAACTTTGCTGACTAATTGCTCCATCGGCTAATAAGCGTACCGAGTTATCCAGTGGATCATCTAATCTTTCTAGTAATGGATTGTCAGTGAGAATTTGTTCCAGCTCCTGATGCAACTCAAGCGTAGACAACTGCAGTAGTCGAATTGACTGCTGTAGTTGCGGTGTAAGCGCAAGATGTTGTGAAACACGAAGCTGTAGGGTTTGTTTCATGGACTTCTATAATCACATACGGAAATTTTCGCCGAGATAAACACGACGAACTGACTCATTAGCAATAATATCTTGCGGACTGCCCGATGCTAAAACACTACCTTGATTAATAATATAAGCGCGATCACAAATGCCTAAAGTCTCACGCACATTGTGATCAGTAATTAAAACACCTATACCACGCGCTTTTAAAAAACTCACAATACGTTGAATTTCAATCACAGCGATAGGATCAACACCTGCAAAAGGTTCATCTAATAAAATAAAACGCGGATTAGTCGCTAGTGCGCGCGCGATTTCTACACGACGTCTTTCACCGCCTGATAAAGATTGCGATGGATTATCACGCAACTTCGTTATCTGTAATTCTTCTAACAACGCATCTAAACGTTGTTCTACTTGTTCACTTTGTAGTGGCTTACCATTTTCTTTTTGCAGCTCTAACACAGCGCGAATGTTGTCGGCTACAGAAAGCTTTCTAAATACGGAAGCTTCTTGCGGCAAATAAGACAAACCACGTTCTGCACGCTTATGTATAGGAAGCGTAGAAATATTTTCATTATCTAAAATAATTTCACCAGCTTCAGATGGCACTAATCCCACTATCATGTAAAACGAAGTGGTCTTACCAGCACCATTTGGACCAAGCAAGCCTATAACTTCACCACTGCTGACTTCTAAGCCTACATCGCGCACCACTTGTCGGCTGCCATAAGTTTTTTGCAGCCCGCTAACACGTAATTTACTAATGGGTTTATTTACCATCGCGTGATTTATCTTCATTACGTGGTTGAATCACTGCTTTGACGCGACCGCCACTGGGTTTTGCATCGCCGCTAGTAGAGTTAGTAACGGTATAAAATTCTGCTCGGCTATCGTAAGAAATATAGTCGCCTTCAACTTCATCGGTAGGTCTTCCACTATCCAACATTTTTACTTTGGCTTGTTTGAATAATTTGGCGATTTCAGTTTTGCTGTCATATTCAATACGATCTGCTGCATAACCTTCTATCCATAAATCTTTGCCACCGTCGCGCTTTTGGCGAAACCTTGCTGTGTTGCCAGCAGGAGCATACAAAGTAGCATGTTGATTACCTGCTGCATCTTGTTTTACAACGAGCTTTTCACCATGCATGACGAGCGTGCCACGTGTTAAAACGACATTGCCATTAAAAATATTAATTTGTTTGTTTTCGTCATAAGACATTTGATTCGCTTCAACATTCGTTGGCTTATCAAAGTCTGCTTTTTCAGCATAAGAATAGGTATGTGCTGTACTAAAAAGTAAGCATAAAAATAAGGATTGCAATGTTTTATTTGGATAGAGTGTTTTCATTTTTGACTGTCAACTCGCTATGTTTCTTCGTTTATATTTAACGTTTGGGTGATGTCGTGAATGACCCATGCACATCGCTATGAAATGTTAAAAGATGATGGGCGTTATCAGCTGCCATGCCCACACCGCTCAATGTAGAGTGGCCTAAAGTGAGTATGGCTTTCTTGGTGGTTGTGACGAGATCGCGATTTGGCAAGGCTAATAAATATTCAGATTCCACAACCAATGTTTCATTACCACGGGCTTCTGGCTTTTCCATTTTGACGTTGTCATGAAAATGTAGCTCACTATGATCGCCATTCACAATTAAACGATTTGATCGCAAAGTCATAGGTGGATGCTGATCAGAATAACTCACCACCAAAGGCTGTAAAACAGTACTTGAATCATCTTTAGGATGATGTAAAAGCTTAGTGCCACTCATTCTGTATTTTGTATTGCCGTCTGCACCAATTTTTACGTAATCAAAATTTTCTACGTAATAGTCAGGTTGTGTACGTTGCGCATGATCTTTTGCATCACTACCTGAGCGACGCGTCATTTCAAGTATCCAAAAACTAATTGCAGCGACAGCAGTAATCGCAATCAGTAGTAATAAGGCAGGATAGCGACGTCTACGCTCTATCATTTTAGATACGACGCTAAAGCCGCCTCGTAATGATTTTGTGCGCGCAAAATAAAATCACATACTTCACGCACAGCACCATGACCACCACCTGCTTGTGCTACGTAATGTGCGCGAGACTGCACTTCAGCATGGCCATTCGGCACACTCGCTGCAAATCCAACCCGTGTCATAACAGGTAAATCAATGACATCGTCACCCATGAAGCCACACTCTTCAGACGTGAGATGCAACGCTTCTAGTGTTTGTTCAAAGGCTAGGCGTTTGTCATGCACGCCTTGCTTGAGGAGTTGTATGCCAAGATCGGCGGCACGTCGCGCTACGATGGGAGAATTGCGAGCACTGATAATGCCAGTTTGAACGCCATATTCTTGGAGTAGTTTGATGCCATGTCCATCGAGTGCATTGAAAGTTTTAATCAGTTCACCCTCTGCTCCGTAGCGTAAGCCGCCATCGGTTAACACGCCATCTACGTCGAAAATCATTAACTTAATTTTTTTTGCACGTTCTATGGCGGCGCTGAGCTGATGACTAGACATTAAATCACCTTAGCGCGTGTTAAATCATGAATATGTAAAGCGCCGACTAAGGTGCCATCTTTTTCAACAACCAACACTTGGTTAATACGGTGTTTTTCCATGAGTTCGACTGCGTCCACTGCAAGTTGCTCAGGACCGAGTACACGTGGTTTGGTGTGCATAACTTCTTTGATGGGCGAGCGCGAAAAATCTTTGCCTTCTTCTATGAGTCTGCGTAAGTCACCATCCGTGAAAATACCGACAACATGATTGGAGTCATCCACAATGGCAGTCATCGCAAGACCTTTGCGTGTGACCTCGAGTAAAGCTGCAGGGAGTAACACATCAGGATGGACAGCAGGGATATCGTCGCCAGTGCGCATAATGTCACGCACATGGGTGAGTAGGCGTCGACCTAATGCGCCACCAGGATGTGAGCGCGCAAAATCTTCTTCACGAAAACCGCGAGCATCAAGCAGAGCAACTGCGAGTGCATCACCCAGAGCCAAAGTGGCGGTGGTGCTTGCAGTAGGAGCGAGATTGAGAGG
>CANGLD010000002.1 GCA_947454475.1 Oxalobacteraceae bacterium | reverse complement strand
TCACCATTAATAGGCGAAGAAAATTTCACGCCCTCTTCGGTGATTTTGCGCATCTCTCCCAAAGAGAAAACTTGAAATCCACCCGAGTCAGTGAGTATGGGTTGGTCCCAACCCATGAACTTATGGAGGCCACCGAATTTTTTAATCACCTCTAACCCTGGGCGTAACCAGAGGTGAAACGTATTCCCTAAAATAATTTGCGCTTGAATTTCTTTTAGCTCGAGTGGTGACATGGCTTTGACTGAACCATACGTACCAACAGGCATAAAGATAGGCGTCTCCACTACACCATGATTCAACTCAAGCCGACCACGACGTGCATGCCCATCTGTTTTTAATAGCGTAAATTTCATAGTAAAGCTTCTCTATCTAACAGCATGACATGCTCATTGGCATGGCGTATACGTTAATATTAAATTTCATAATCAAGATTCTCTATCTAACAGCATGGCATCGCCATAGCTAAAAAATCGGTATTGCGCAGCAATGGCATGTGCATAAGCATGACGAAGTCGGTCATAGCCAGCAAATGCAGACACTAACATTAAGAGTGTAGATTTTGGTAAATGAAAATTCGTAATCAATCTATCCACTGTTTTAAATGTATAACCGGGCGTAATAAATAAATTTGTCTCAGCTGATCCTGCTTGCAGCTTGCCGGACTGAGAAGCCGCTTCTAATGCGCGCAAACTCGTGGTACCCACAGCAATCACACGACCACCTGCTGCTTGTGTAGCTTTTATTATTTGTACGGTTTCTTCTGAAACGGAATACCACTCACTATGCATGTTGTGTTCAGCTAAATTTTCAGTACGCACAGGCTGAAAAGTACCTGCTCCCACATGCAAGGTAACGTAGGCAAATTGCACGCCCTGAGTGCGTAAAACATCCATCATCGTTTGATCAAAATGCAGTCCTGCCGTAGGTGCAGCCACTGCACCTGGCTCTTGCGCAAATACCGTTTGATAGCGCTCTGCATCAACTTCATTTGCTGCATGCTCTATATAAGGTGGCAAAGGTAAAGCACCATGAGCTTCAATTAAGTCAATCGCGTTTTCAGGAAATGTCAGTGTATAAAATTCACCTACACGCTCACCCACAATGACATCAAAGGTCTCCGCTAATTTGATGCGTGTGCCTGGCGGCGGAGATTTTGAAGCACGGCATTGTGCTAATACGGTGTGGGTATCAAGTAAACGTTCTACTAAGACTTCAACTTTACCGCCCGTTTCTTTCACACCAAAAAACCGCGCTTTCAATACCCGTGTGTTATTTAAGACCAGCACATCACCTGCCTGCAATAAGTTAGGCAAATCAGTAAAGCTGCGATCGGTGATGGTATCCCGATTGACTTGCAATAATCGGGACGCTGAACGCGATGCCAATGGCACTTGCGCAATCAACTCAGGCGGCAAATCGAAATTAAAATCAGAAAGTGAATACACAAGACTGGCAGACCTAGGCCAAAAGCCGGTATTCTACGCTGGCTAGCCGATATCGCACCTCTATGCCTGTCACGAAAAAAAAATCCGCTCCGAATAAAAGTCTACGCACTGCAGACAAATTAGCGCGCCTCGGTTTATCTACCGATATGGCGCTGGCGCTGCATTTGCCTATGCGTTATGAAGATGAAACTACCTTAACGCCTTTAAATGTAGCTGTCCGCATGCAAGGACACACGGTGCAAATCGAAGCAATTGTGAGCGCCTGTGATGTGCAATATCGTCCGCGTCGACAATTAGTCGTCACCGTTCAAGATCAGGGGACTGAACTCACTCTACGATTTTTAAATTTTTACGGCAGCCAAGCTGTGCAAATGGCTGAAGGCAAGCGCTTGCGCATACGTGGCGAAATGCGACATGGTTTTTTTGGCAGTGAGATGGTGCATCCTGTGGTGAAGGCCGTGCAAGAAGGCGATGTCTTACCACAAGCTTTAACCCCTGTTTATCCAGCTGGCGAAGGCTTATCGCAAACTCTGTTACGCAAAGCGATTAGTTTGGCACTTACGCGTATAGATTTTACTGACACCCTACCTGATGCACTACGCGATAAATTGCAACTGATCCCGTTTGAATCCGCTATACGCTTATTACACAATCCTCCTGCTGATTGCGATGAATATGCCTTAATGGAACGCACGCATCCAGCTTGGACACGCGTTAAATTCGATGAACTACTCGCACAACAACTTTCTATGAAGCGCGCGCAAGTTGCACGTCGCAAGCAAGGTGCGCCTTCACTCAGCCATCAAGGCTCACTGTGTCACGCATTCAGAGCGGCCTTACCATTTGCTTTAACAAGTGCACAACAACGTGTATTAGATGAAATTCGGAGTGATATCGCTGCATCATTTCCTATGCAGCGTTTATTACAAGGCGATGTAGGGAGTGGTAAAACGATTGTTGCCGCACTCGCTGCCGTGCAAGCGATTGATAATGGCTATCAAGCTGTGCTAATGGCACCGACTGAAATTTTAGCAGAACAGCATTTTAGAAAAATTGCAGCGCTGTTAGAACCACTCGGTGTACAAGTTGTATGGCTAACAGGTAGTTTAAAAAAACGTGAGAAAGAAGCAGCGCGTACACTCATAGAGTCTGGCGCAGCACAACTCGTCATAGGTACACATGCACTCATACAAGATGATGTCTTATTTGCTCGTCTAGGTTTAGTCATCGTCGATGAACAACATCGCTTTGGTGTAGCGCAAAGACTCACTTTACGTAATAAAGGTATCGATCAAATTCCACATCAACTAATGATGTCTGCCACACCCATACCTCGCACCTTAGCCATGACGTATTACGCAGATTTAGAAGTCTCGGTGATTGATGAACTACCTCCCGGTAGAACGCCCATCATGACGAGACTGATAGATCAAGATCGTCGTGATGAAGTGATAGAACGTGTACATGCAGCAGCACTCGAGGGCAAACAAATCTATTGGGTATGCCCGCTGATAGAAGAATCAGAAGCCTTGCAATTACAAACTGCAACCGATACTTATGCAGCACTGACTGCTGCCCTCCCTGATCTACGTATAGGTTTAGTGCATGGTCGGCTGAAAACTGCAGAGAAGCAGCAAGTGATGGATGCGTTTGCAAGTGGAGAATTACATTTACTCGTTGCGACCACGGTGATTGAAGTCGGCGTGGATGTACCGAATGCTTCGCTGATGGTGATAGAACATGCAGAACGTTTTGGACTGTCACAATTACATCAACTGCGTGGTCGCGTTGGTCGAGGCTCTGCAGCGAGTGTTTGCTTATTACTGTATCAAGCACCACTTGGGATGATAGCCAAGCAAAGACTCGCCATCATGCGTGAAACCACCGATGGTTTTGAAATCGCACGACGCGATTTAGAAATTCGTGGTCCCGGTGAGTTTTTAGGTGCCAGACAATCAGGACAAGCTATGCTGCGATTTGCTAACTTAGAAACAGATCAATGGTTGGTTGAAAAAGCACGTGACCTTGCCGCTGATTTACTATTGCATCACAAAGATATTGCAGAAGCCCACTTAGCCCGTTGGTTAGGTTCGCGCGAAGATTTTCTGCGCGTATGATGTGGCACCTATGATGCTGCCTTCCCTCAGACTTACCGATTATGCGAAACTAACAGCATGACTCTCACAGAACTTAAATACATCGTTGCCGTCGCCCGCGAAAAACATTTTGGTCGTGCGGCCGAAGCCTGCTTTGTCGCTCAGCCTACCTTGTCGGTTGCAATTAAAAAATTAGAAGACGAACTCGGCGTACCTATTTTTGAACGTGGTGGCACTGAAGTGTCTGTTACACCTATAGGTGAACAAATCATTGCCCAAGCTGAGCATGTGCTGGAACAAACAGCCACCATAAAAAATATTGCTAAACAAAATAAAGATCCTCTCGTTGGTCCTTTACGTCTAGGCATTATCTATACGATTGCACCTTATCTGTTACCGCAACTTGTGCGCACGATGATAGAAGAAGTGCCACAAATGCCTTTAGTCTTGCAAGAAAACTTTACAGTACGTTTAATTGAATTACTGCGTTCAGGTGAATTAGATGCTGCCATCATGGCTTTACCCTTTCCTGAACAAGGATTAATGGTGCAACCTCTTTACGATGAACCGTTTGTGGTTGCTATGCCTAGACAACATCAATGGGCAAACAGAAGTGCAATTAGTAGTGCGGATTTAAAAACTGAAACTATGTTGCTATTAGGTGCAGGCCATTGCTTCCGTGATCAAGTATTAGAAGTGTGTCCTGAAATGTCGCGCTTCTCGAATTCTGGCGCTGGCATTGCACGCACCTTTGAAGGCTCCTCATTAGAAACCATACGACATATGGTGGCATCCGGGATAGGCATTACGGTTTTGCCTAAAGCATCCACACCTAGCATCACTGATCCCGATAGTATGTTGCGCTATATACCATTTGAACAACCCTTACCTTCGCGTCGCGTCGTCATCGCATGGCGTAAAAGTTTTACGCGTAGCGGAGCCATCGAAGCAGTGCGACAAGCCGTTCTTAAATGTAATCTACACGGCGTGACGATGTTACCCGATGCTGCGCATACCACAAGCTAATTTATACCAAACTGATTACTACAATCTATGAATCGACTTTTGCAATCAGCAATCTGGCATAAGCTAGCTCTCTATGCAAAATTAGTCCGACTAGATAAACCTATAGGCAGTTTGTTATTGCTCTGGCCAACATTATCAGCGTTATGGTTAGCAAGTGCTGGTAAACCATCACTGCAATTGATAATGATTTTTTCACTTGGCACTGTGCTCATGCGTTCTGCAGGTTGCGCTGTGAATGATTATGCCGATCAAGAATTTGATAAGCATGTAAAACGTACTGCAGATAGACCACTTACTAGCGGAAAAATTTCAGGACGTGAAGCACTACTCATCGCAGCATTGTTTGCGCTGCTCTCTTTTGCACTCATCTTGCCACTCAATGATTTAACTAAACTGTTATCACTTGTGGCTGTATTGATCGCTGCAAGCTATCCTTATTTCAAACGCTTCTTCGCTTTACCACAAGCCTATCTCGGTATTGCTTTTGGTTTTGGTATACCTATGGCATATGCCGCAGTTCAAAATACCGTACCTAACCAAGCATGGTTGTTATTACTCGCGAATGTATTCTGGGCACTTGCCTATGACACTGAATATGCCATGGTAGATCGTGATGATGATATAAAAATAGGTATACGTACTTCTGCCATTACCTTTGGTCGTTTTGATGTCATCGCTGTCATGCTATGTTATGCAGCCAGTTTAAGTTTGATTGCTTGGGTTGGTTGGCAGGCTGGTATGAGATTAGGATTTGCTATCGGTATGCTGATAGCTACAGGCATCGCGCTTTATCATTGGACACTGATACGTCATCGTGATCGTATGCAATGCTTTGCTGCCTTTAGACATAATAACTGGCTAGGTGCAGCAGTATTTCTTGGCTTTGTTTTGGGTTAAACAAACGCACCTCTAGGCTTTGCCGCCTCTACACAACAACGCACTCCCTTTCAACCAGATTGTCTTGTTAGTCGCCACGAGTGCGACAGATAATTGCGCGCGCCACTCATTAGCCGTAGCGCGATTTTCTCTACATAACCCAATTAACTATCATGACAATTTCCGAGCTGCTTGCATTCTCAGTCCAACATCAAGCATCTGATCTCCATTTATCAGCAGGCATGCCACCTATGATACGTGTGCACGGCGAAGTTAAAAAAATTAACTTACCTGCTATGGAACATCATGAAGTGCAAGCGATGTTGATTGACATCATGAGTGATGACTTAAGAAAAAATTATGCAAGCCACCTGGAAGTCGATTTTTCTTTTGAGATCCCAAATCTAGCGCGCTTTCGTGTGAACGCTTTTCATCAACATCGTGGTGCAGCAGCAGTTTTGCGCACTATTCCATCTAAAATCATTACGCTACAAGATCTGCATGCGCCTACTTTATTTGGCGACTTAGCATTACGTCCACGTGGATTAGTGTTGGTGACTGGCCCGACTGGGTCAGGCAAATCCACCACCCTCGCTGCGATGGTGAATCATGTGAATGAACATGAATATGCTCACATATTGACTGTTGAAGACCCTATTGAGTTTTTACATCAACCTAAAAAAAGTTTAATTAATCAGCGCGAACTTGCTGTGCACACGCATTCTTTTGCAGCCGCGTTACGATCTGCCTTGCGTGAAGATCCTGATGTGATTTTAGTCGGGGAATTACGCGACTTAGAAACTATACGTTTAGCATTAACAGCAGCAGAAACTGGGCATTTAGTATTTGGCACTTTACATACCGTCTCTGCAGCGAAAACCATTGATAGGATTATTGATGTATTTCCCGGTGATGAAAAAGAAATGGTACGCGCCATGCTATCTGAATCATTACAAGCTGTGATCTCACAAATCTTATTAAAGACTGCAGATGGCAAAGGACGTTTGGCCGCCCATGAAATTATGCTGGGCACACCAGCAATAAGAAATTTAATACGCGAAGCGAAAGTAGCGCAAATGTATTCCGCCATACAAACCGGTACAAATCTCGGTATGCAAACGATGGATGCCTGCTTAATGGATTTAGTGAAAGCAAAAAAAATTACTATGAGTACAGCACGCAGTGCAGCTAAAGCACCAGAAAATTTTTTATCTTAAATCATGACGATTTAATTTTTTCCAAACTCCACACCCAATTCCTCACCTCGCTGAGCTGCAGCATGTAAAGCTTCAATAATAGATTGCGCAACTTTATTATTTTGCATAGCAGTGAGCGCAGCATAAGTCGTACCGCCTTTTGAAGTCACATTCTCACGCAATTGCGCTAGCGTCTGATCTGAATGAGCTGCTAACTCAGTCGCACCTGCAAAAGTGGCAAGCGCAAGTTGTTTGCCCTGCTCAGCCGATAAACCTAATTCTATTGCGGCAGCTTGCATCGCCTCTAGAAAATAAAAAACATACGCAGGGCCACTACCAGAAACTGCGGTCACCGCATTGATTTGTTCTTCTTGTTCTATCCAAACCGTATCACCCACTGCCTGCATAATGGCATTTGCAATCTGCTTTTGCTCACTCGTCACGCCTGATAGCGCGACTAATCCTGTAATGCCTTTTCCTATCAAGGCAGGTGTGTTGGGCATAGTACGGACTATGGCTTTATGTCCACCCAACCAACGTGATAAATCTTCAGCACGTATGCCCGCTGCAATTGAAATGATTAATTGATTTTTAAGATGGGGCAGCAGGCTAGCTACGACTTCATGCATTTGCTGTGGCTTGACTGCCAATACCCATACATCTGCAGCTGCAATGCCTGCATCAACTTGCAAGGCAGTTGATACGCCAAATTGCTGCTCGCATTGCGATAATGCTTGTGCGTTGATGTCCACCACATGAATATTTTTTGCTACTGTGAGTTTATCTGCTAAGCCACCAATTAAAGCTTGCGCCATATTGCCGCCGCCGATAAAACTTATCTTCACATTATTTTGCATAATCTCTTACTCCAAAAATCGCCGTACCAATTCTGACTATGGTTGCGCCTTCAGCAATCGCAGCATCCATATCGGATGACATGCCCATAGAGAGCGTATCTGTTTGTATGCCTGCAGCCAGTAAGTCACCCTGCATTAATCGTAATGATGCAAAAGCAGCACGCTGTTGTTGTACATCTTCAGTCGGCTCAGGAATAGCCATCAATCCTCGCAAACAAATATTTGGTAATACACTTACTTCACGCGCTAATTCCAGTAGTGCCTCTGGCTCTATCCCACTTTTTGTTGCTTCGCCACTGACATTCACCTGCAAACAAATTTGCAAAGGCGGCATGCTTGCTGGTCTTTGCTCAGACAAGCGCTGCGCAATCTTTAACCGGTCAACTGAATGTACCCAGTCAAAATGCTCAGCAATCTGACGTGTTTTATTACTTTGTATCGGTCCTATGAAATGCCATTCCAAGTGCAAATCAGGCTTAATCGCTAGCGTGGCAGCGATTTTGTCTATCGCCTCTTGTACATAATTTTCACCAAAAGTGCGTTGCCCTGCTTGCGCAGCAGTCAAAACAGACTGCGCATCAAAGGTTTTTGAGACCGCAAGCAAAGTTATCGATGAGGGATCGCGACCCGCTGCCTCAGCACTGAGGGCGATGCGATGTTGCACGAGTTGCAAATTTTCTGAGAGTGACATGATGCCGCATTATCTCTCATGTTTGCCGACAAGCAGAAAGCTGGATCCACTGCTAACATTGTCAGCATCAATTCTCAATAAAGGACAAGACTATGAGCTCACTTTATGATTTTAGCGCTACTACCCTATCAGGTCAGACAGCTACACTGGCAGATTATCGTGGCAAGGTTTTATTAATTGTTAATACAGCGAGCAAATGTGGCTTCACACCCCAATACAAAGGTCTTGAAGCATTGCATGAAGAATTTAAAGATCAAGGCCTCGTTGTCTTGGGATTTCCTTGCAATCAGTTCGGAGCTCAAGAACCAGGTTCAGCCGATGAAATCGGGGCATTTTGTGAAAAAAACTATGGTGTCTCTTTTCAACTCTTTGAAAAAGTAGATGTGAATGGCGACAATGCCCACCCTCTATTTAACTACTTAAAGAAAAATGCCCCCGGCGTATTAGGCACCGAAGGCATTAAATGGAATTTCACTAAATTTTTAGTCGGCAAAGATGGCAATGTTTATGATCGCTATGCCAGTACTACCTCACCTGAAAGCATGAAACAAGATATAGAAAAATTGCTGAGTGCATAAGAGCCTCATACAATGCTAGATTCTGATGATTCTGATGATTCAACCGTATCATCCGTATCTGAATCATCACTAGTTTGACCGTCTATATTGCGATATTGAGATCTTTTTTCTTGTTTGACGAGCGCATTTAATTTCTTTATCTCACGCCGCGACTGAGGACTATTTTCTGGATCTACATCAGCCACGGATGCCTCTACAACGACTGATGATTCTTCTCCTACAATTGACGAATCATCATCGTTAAACTTCTGCACGTTGGTCACCGTATCATTTTTTACAGCACCAAACAAAGGTCGAATCCAATATTGTATGGTGGGATGTAATAACTGATAGCGCGTAACGAATCCCGCAATTAAAGGTAAACCCGCTGCTGCATATATCGCACTCGTTCCTAAATTAAACACACCTGTCGGATCATTCGGATTTGAATGTGTTTCATTTCCAAAGCCACCTAAGTCTGTTGAATTCGTAGCCAGTCCATTTATTACATGATCATTGACTAAATTTAATAATGCTGGAATACCAAAAGCAATATAACTGCAGTTAACCACTAACGATATTGGCGCAGCAATTAATTTTGCACAAATCATTGCTTGAGCAGGAACACCCTCTAATAAACCAGGCTGTTCTTTATTACTCACCTCGCCCATATAAGACTTACCTGAGGCAAGCACTGTACTCTTCATTCTTCTTAAACTAGATTCATGGTGATTATGTAATGATCTAGCTTTTTTCCATTTTTTTTCAGCATCTTTACTTTTTATTTTAATATCTCGGATCAAATAATCTATTTTATCCAAACTATCGTCTTCACTATCTTGCACTAATGGTTGTTGTAAGTTATTTTTTTCTAACTGGAATACCTCTAATAATTTTTTTAGATTAATATGCTTTTCATTCCATGCATCACGCTGCGCGCCAGCGACAGCAAGTTGCGCACCTTTAATCGCTGAACTCAAATTTTGCAAAGTTGATTGTTGAATGATGCTTCGCAAGTAATTCTGAGAAACACCTGTAAAAGAGCCGGCCATAGCGCCCGCCACCGCATTGACAAAAAAATCAACCGTTGCTGCTTTAAATGGAGAGAATGACTGTTTAATTAAAGGCGAAGCTGCGCCCGTTAAAATATAAAAGAAAGTAAACCAAATAAAAGGTAATTCATCAGTGATGAATGCTCGCCACTTAGCTGCCTCAATCACTTTCTGCACATTGCCAGATTTTTCACATAATTGTGTTAAACCGTTGATATCTTCATCCTGAATGCTATTTATACCTGATTTTAAATAAGGCATTAATTTTTCGCGTTCAATACATTCATGAACAATTTTATTGATCAGTTCATGGCATTGATTGATACGCTCTATCTGGTCATTTGCCTCAGCAAGACGTAATTCCTGAAGCACAGAATTAAAATCCATGTAAGCCTTACCGTCAGGCGATGGATAATGCGCACCTTGCAAACGAATTGCATTTGCTATGGGCTCTGAAAGGAGTGGGTTTAATAAACCCGCAATCAACGAGAACAGCCATACTCCATGTGGCGACCCTAAGCCAGGAATAGCAAAATTAGTAGCTAGCTTCCCTAGCATAAAAGATGTTCCATAGGCAGCTGCGCCTGCCTTACCAGTCGTTACCACCTGCGACCAACAACTATTGTCTGAAGACATACGCTTAGCTTCAGTAAGCAGCCCTTTTTTTTCATTGATAAGGTCAATTTCTCTCTGGGTAAAGCTGGTGTATTTTTCTATATATTGTTTAAAATTATTTTTCAATAATTCTTGATCATCTTTAGTTATATTATGATCTTTGCAGCTTTGAATGAAATGGCTATTGTTACTGAGTATTTTGAATAATTCACCATTGTTCAATATTGGCGTTAATTTAATTGAGTCATCAGACTCTTGTTCAATGCTGTCTCTTGATGATTCTCCAACTATGCTATCTTCAGAATCATTCGGAGTTGTATTATCAATATTTTTCGAATCACTACTTTTAGATCCTTCAGATGACACTTCATTTAAACGATATGTAATTCTTGAACGACCTTGATGATTAATTGCCTTACTCATTTCATCTCTCCTTAAGCTAAAGAATAATGTTGATTTTTTTCTTGCTCCTCTTCATCGCCTAGCAATTTATTTTTCAACAAAGTGGATCGCCATTCTTTAATTTGTAAAATAAAAGACTTAATGACACTAACCAATCCATCTGCTGTGGTATTTAAATTAATAGGCAACTTAACTCTAAACATTAAGCAAGATCGAATTTGGTCATAATCAAATAATGCATCTAGAGTGCCATCCAACATTCCCTGCATAGCAAAAATAGTTTCATAAATTTCAGGTTTATAGTCTTGTTCAATTTCACCTAAATCAAGAACAAGACGTATTAGCTGATCATTCATAAAATTAGAAAATAGAAAAAAATCTACCTCCTCAAATGAAACATAATCCCCTCTACCTAACGCATTGATATCCTCTAACTGCAGTATTTGACTCGCCTCACTACATAATTTTTCTAAATAAGCCTCGCTCACAATCATCTCCTTATTTTTCATTCATTAAATTCTGCAAATATTTAAAAATAAATGCGCGATTTCAGTACCTTTTAAATTTAATCAAGTTCCGAATAAGTAAGTTTAAAAATCTTATGAACAATGATTTAATGAATTGAAATTAATATCGTTGCAAATTAACCACAAGCTTGCTGTGAAATAAGCCCGCAATACTCAGTCAACTCAACAAATAAAATTGATTTTTAAAAATCAAAATTTTTATTAGCTCCAGAAAATTGCGATCGTTTTCCCTTCAATTCTCTGATTAACTCGCAATGACTATGTATTGATAGGTAATGACCGTTGCAGCAACACTCCTGATTCTTCGCACTAAGATGCATTGCATCTCACGCAAGATCACTTGATCGAATCGAGTATTTGATCATCGCAACCGAACGCACCAAAGAAGTCCGTTACTCAGCGTGCGCACCGATCAGCAGACATACAACTATCCTCAACTAATCTTATTGATTAGCTTTTCGTGACAACAATAATGGAGACGCCAGATGAACGAGGAACAATTCACCCAGCTTTGCAGAGATACAAGTTTTTTACTTGGGCTGAAAGACCTTGAGCTATTAGGTAAATACGGAAAAATTACGATACACAACTCAGCAATGACTATTTTTTTTGATGAAGAAATTGATAGTAATGAAATAGTTTTATACGTCGATATCGCTTCACTAAATAATCACGATAGAGAATCGCTTCTTTGTATTTTGATGGGAATGAATCTTTTAAATAATCATGCACTACTAGGCGTATGTGGTTTTGATCCCATTAGAAATATTGCAGTGCTTAAAAAAAATGTCTCTACTTTGGAAACAATGTCATCAAATCAGTTTGCCATGATTCTGGTGGACTTGACGACTTACGTTCAACAATTGCGCACACAACTCCCTGAGCTTATCTCAAATCTAAAAAGCTCTTTCCCATCAAAAAATCAATTTTTACATTCTGCTTAAAGAGGCGTTATATGGAACGAACATTAGTACGCTTTAATCGTTTAAATTTAAATTACGATCACGGCGATGCGGAATCATCTAGCAGAGTTGAGCAAAGTAGCAATTCTGAAAAAAGTGATAATAATGAAGCTGAAATAAATACAACTTCACTAATAGACCACATTTCCGCGCAAACTTTTATTCAAGAATTAAAAAGAGCAGGAGATAGATATTATCTATTAGGCGATCATTTAAAAAAATCCACAGTAGCGCTTAATAATGCTTTAGAAGAATTGAATCAATTAAGCATAGCGCACGAAAAATATTTATTTTCTAAAAATGATTCTGATAAAGAAGATGATGATTTTGATGGAAGGATCAGATCACGACAAGAGCGCATACAAGAACTCGTGGAGTTTATTCAAGAATCTATCAATAGCTTAAAAGATTTTTATCATCCAAAAAATACTTCTTCTTTTAATCACACAAACAATACGGATCTCATTAATTTTCTCACTCCTGTTTATCCATCGCATGATATTCAACGCTCTGAATTTGACGATTCCAGCGAAGTTTCCTACTCTAGTGGTGACGATGAATCTATGATTGAAGAAAATAAAAAAATAGATGTATCACTTACAAAATATATTAATGATCATGTAATTTCCGAAACTACAAAACAGCATCAAATTAAATTTGAGATGCACAATAAGGTGCATCAAGAAAATGCGAAAGCACATACTTTCGAAAAGGTTTTTTATAACTCACTCGCGGGTACTGTTGCTTACCTTGGCGCTTTCGGGGTAGCAAATCTTGCCGCTAAGCTTACCCCGGGATTGGGTCCATTCATGATTCCTATTCTTGCTGCGCCTTTACATACTTTTGTTGCAGGGCCACTTTCTGGAATGATACGTTCTACAACCTGGGTAAATCCCGCTACTAAAGAACAAATTACTCATCAACGCGCTAGAGCAAGAGCTCAAGGTGATCAGCATAGAAAAGCTGCTGGATTAGAATCAAAAATAAAATTTGTATGGCAAGGCGAGCGTTTAACTGCTGAAGAAATTTTGAAGAAAGATCCGTATTTTATTAATTGGCACAGTAAAGTTATCACTGATGATGTACCTTTTTTTAGCTTTCTAGCTCTATATCTTTTTCGAAATCTTATCGTTGAGGTACTTCGCCCACCTTTAGATCAACCTGATTTATCTGCTATTCCTACTGCAGCCGGTTACCATCCTGAGGATTTTTTTTCGATTCATACTATGGCTGGATTTGCTGCAGACTTAGGCTTGCAAACTTTAGCAGGCACATTATCTGGCGCACTGACTATGGTAATTAGTCAAGCTATACGCGCTCAAGTTAAAGACTTTCACTGCTTTGAAAGTGTAACGAAAACTAAGGCCATCTGGAATCTTGAAAGAATTTATCTTACTTCCTGTCGATCTGATTTTGAGTCTGCAATTAAAAAGGTCACTGATCCAGATTTAAAATCATTACTTGAAAAAGAATGTCATAAAATTAATTTGCAATGCGACAAAGCAGAGAAAAAATCATCCTTCTTTAGTTCTTATTGGTATGAGGTAAATTTACTTTGGCAAGAAAAGACCAAAGGTATAGCTGGCGACCCTGATCAACCAGGAACCCGACTCGATACGATTTGTGATATTGCTGGAAAATTTATTTCTTTATTGCCAGTCGCAATTACATCTCAATTAATTAGTACTTATGCCCCTATTCGAGCAACGAGCACTACAAGGGCGTGGTTCCAAATGTATGGCCGTGTTCTCGCTCCTCCACTTGCTCTCATGGGATTTTTAACCCGCACTGAGATAAGTGGCTATATACGATTAGTCTATGGCGATGTGAAAGGAAGGTTTAGTGCACAAGCACATACTACTGCGACTGACATAGAGGGCATGCTAGCATCAAGTGAAACACCGCCTCACACCCCCAGTAATGGGAATGTAGAAGATGATAGTGATTCAATTGTATAAGCAGTGATTAACTAGTCTGATTGCACTAGCTAATCATTGCCTAGCATAGCTGAAATGAATGTTGGTATTAATGCTTTAATGAAGCATCAATTAATTCTATCCAGTGTTTGACTTCTGTTTGGGTGCCTGATTGCAAATGCGTTAGGCATCCAATATTTGCAGAGACTATCAACTCTGGATTAGTCGCCTCTAGATTTTTTAATTTATTATCTCTGAGCTGCGTAGATAAGGTCGATTGCAGCACTGAATAAGTTCCCGCAGAACCGCAGCATAAATGGCTTTCAGCACACAACTTAACATCGACACCCACTGCTTTTAATACGCCTTCTATTTTTCCACGTATTTGTTGGCCGTGTTGTAGTGTGCAAGGCGGATGATAAGCCACGCGCTTATCAATCTTTCCAATTTTTTTCGCAAGCTCTTGCTCAAAGTCTGGCAAGATTTCAGATAAATCTTTTGTCATCTCCGATATTTTCTGTGCGCGCTTTGCATAGAAAGTATCTTGCGCTAATAAATGTCCGTAATCTTTCACCATGCTGCCACAGCCTGATGCCGTCATTACGATCGCTTCTGCGCCAGCTTCCACATAAGGCCACCATGCATCAATATTGCGACGCATATCTTCTAATCCACCAGATTGATCATGTAAATGATGGCGTATCGCACCACAGCATCCTGCTTTAGGAGCAACAATTAATTCCACACCCAGTGCATCTAACACACGTGCTGTCGCAGAGTTGATGTTGGGCGACATAGCTGGTTGTACACAACCATCTAGTAATAACATTTTGCGACTATGTGTAGTCTTAGGCCATATCCCTGCAGATTGCGCTGCTGGTACTTTATTTTTTATAGCCGAAGGTAATAGTGGACGCACTATCTGCCCTAGCTTCATCGCCGGATTAAATAACCACTTACGTGGCAAAAATTCTTTTAAGCTTGTTCTGAGCACGCGCTCAGTCATAGGACGCCTGACTTGTTTTTCAACCAAGTGACGACCTATATCAACTAAGCGTCCATACTGCACACCAGAAGGACAAGTACTTTCACAATTACGACAAGTCAGGCAACGATCTAAATGCAACTGCGTTTTGCGTGTAGCTTCTTTACCTTCTAATACTTGCTTCATTAAATAAATACGACCACGTGGTCCGTCTAACTCATCGCCTAATAATTGATAAGTGGGACAAGTCGCGGTACAAAATCCGCAATGCACACATTTACGCAAGATAGCATCAGCCTCCTGGCCTTCTTGTGTGTGCTTAATGAACTCGGCGAGATTGGTTTGCATAATCAGAAATTGTTAAACATTCGGCCAGGATTAAAAATGCCTGCCGGATCAAACGCATTTTTAAGATTGCGATGTATGCGTTCTACTGCTGGTTGCAGTGGATGAAATACACCTACAGATTTATCGCCACCTTTAAACAAAGTAGCATGACCACCGGCTTGTTCTGCTGCTGCTCGAATTGCAGACGCACTCGCAGTAGTTTTTAACCAGCGCTGTGCACCACCCCATTCTATGCATTGCTCACCTTGTAGTTGAAAAACAGGCGCAACCGAAGGCACAGATAAACGCCATAAACCATGCTCTTTATCCTGCATGACGCCCTCGAAGAATGCATGCTCTTGTTCACGCAGACTATCCCAGAATTTTTCTGCCTCTGGCAATGCATCACCACCCATTTTTTTAATTGCTGCATCAACTGCTGCTTGTGCACCTGATAATCGAATTGTCAACACACCGTTATGCCAACAAGATGCAGACAGTGGTAAAGGCTGGCCACCCCACGTATTGAGTTGATGCAGTGCCTGTTCCTGCGACATGGCAAACTGCATGGAATACTGCGCTACTGGGCGCGGCAATACTTTGATGGATACTTCAAGCAGTAAACCCAATGTACCGAGTGAACCTGTGAGTAAACGCGAGACATCATAGCCAGCAACATTCTTCATCACTTGACCACCAAAATGCAGCACCTCACCTTTACCATCCATCAGAACAGCACCCAATACAAAATCACGCACAGCACCCACTGCTTGACGACGTGGGCCAGATAAACCACTGGCGACTATGCCACCTAACGTGGCTAATCCATCATAGCGTGGTGGCTCAAAAGCCAACATCTGATTTTTTTCTGAGAGCGCTTTACCAATTTCACGCAAATTTGTTCCAGCACGTGCAGTGATGACTAACTCGGTAGGATCATAAGCAATGATGCCGCTATACGCATTGGTATCGAGCACCTCACCATGCAAGCTTTGGCCATACCAGTCTTTGGTGCCATTGCCTTGAATACGCAAAGGAGTATGACTTGCCGTTGCAGTCGCAATGCGCTCTTTAAATGTTTGTAATACGTTTTCCATAAGGACTCTTTACGTCAGAAACGCGGTAAATCAGAAAATTTCAATTCACCACGTTTGACATGCATCTTGCCGTACTCTGCACAACGCACCAGAGTAGGAATCGCTTTATCAGGATTAAGCAAAAACGCTGTATCGAAAGCACGCTTGACGGCAAAAAATGCTTCGCGCTCTTGTTCAGAATATTGCACGCACATAGAATTTATTTTTTCTATGCCTACACCATGCTCTCCTGTAATGGTGCCGCCCACTTCTACACAGAGTTCAAGTATGGCTGCACCGAATTTTTCTGCGCGATCAAATTCACCAGGCTGGTTTGCATCAAACAAAATCAAAGGATGTAAATTACCATCACCCGCATGAAACACATTTGCACAACGCAAGCCATAGGTTTTTTCCATCTCTGCGATACCTAGCAAAACCTTCGCTAAATGTTTACGAGGGATGGTGCCATCCATGCAGTAATAATCAGGCGAGATACGACCCGCAGCAGGAAAAGCATTTTTACGACCCGACCAAAATTTCAAACGCTCTGCTTCATCTTTAGACACAGCAATTGCCGTTGCACCAGAAGCATTCAAGACTTGTGTCATGTGCTGAATTTCTTCTTCTACTTCTTCAGCAGTACCATCCGATTCACACAACAAAATCGCTTCTGCATCAATGTCGTAACCTGCTTTCACAAATGGCTCCACCATACGTGAACTGGTTTTATCCATCATCTCGAGTCCAGCTGGAATAATGCCTGCTGCAATCACATTGGCTACGGCATTGCCACCTTTCACGACATCATCAAATGAAGCCATGATGACACGTGCTAATTGAGGCTTAGGCACTAACTTGACTGTGATTTCAGTAGCCACACCCAACATGCCCTCTGAACCTATAAAGACTGAAAGCAAATCCAAACCGGATGCATCTAAGGCTTCATTACCTAATTCAATAATATCGCCTTCGATAGTGACTACGCGTACGCGCAATACATTGTGCACAGTAAGTCCGTATTTAAGACAATGCACACCGCCCGAGTTTTCAGCAACATTGCCACCTATGCTGCACGCAATTTGCGAAGAAGGATCGGGAGCGTAATACAGTCCATGTGCTTGCGCAGCTTCTGAAATCGCAAGATTACGCACACCAGGTTGAACCACCGCTGTGCGTGCATAAGGATCGAGGCTAATAATTTTATTTAAACGTGCAGTCGATAACACCACGCCATCAGCAATCGGCATAGCACCGCCGGATAAACCTGTACCTGCACCACGCGGCACAATTTGCACAGCTAAGCGCAAGCAAATTTTTAAAATATCGACGATCTGTGCTTCGTTTTCAGGCAACACCACCACCATCGGTAATTGGCGATATGCCGACAAACCATCACATTCATAAGGACGTGTGTCTTCTTCGTTAAACAAGATGCTGTGTGCAGGTAGCACAGCACGCAATGCGTCAACGACTTCATGTTGTCGGGAAAGTGTAAAAGCTGCTTCAGTTTTTGCGTTCATAGACTGCACTCATTACACGGAGAAAACCACCAATACGGATGCATGGACGATTTTTTATCAGGACTGACAGTGTAACGAAAGCAGCACGCTGCGAGCATGAATTCGCTAGCGATTTAGCTGAAAAACTTGATGGGTGAGATGAATTTTTTTAGTCGAACCCTCAGTAACATGCATAGTTGTTAAAAGGACTCTGAAAGTAGTCATGACTCTGTATGGAAAGCCTCTTGTATCCAATCTAAAAACAGTGCAACTTCTGGTCTATCTCGGACTTGTTTTTCATAGACGACATAATAAGCATGCGGTGGCGTAGCCTGATGTAAGTCAAACAAACGCACGATCTCACCACTCTCTATCATGTCGCGCGCAAAATGCTCACGCGTCAGTCCTACACCATGTCCGTGTTTAATTAATTCAAGTAATAAACCTAAATCATCCACACGTATACCAGTAGTAGGTTCAGGCCAATCCAAACCAACCGCTTCAAACCAAGGCTGCCAAGGCTCAAGTGCTGAACGAATCAAGGTGGCTTTTTCTAAATCAGCCGGTGTCGCAATTTCACCGACTTGTTTTAAATACGCTGGACTCGCAACAGCAAAAGTCGGCTCTGCAAATAACATGTCGGATTGTAAATTTGGATATTTACCAGCGCCGAAACGTACTTCTACATCGCTTTCCGCTGTCGATAAATCATACAACGGCACGGAGAGATAAATTTCAACTGCAATGTCCGGATGTCTTTGAGTGAATGCCGCTAAACGTGGCACTAACAGATAGCGTGCAAAGGTTGGAGGTAATGTGACTTTGACACGTGGCTGCGCAGAAGCCGCGCGACGCGGCATAGGAAAATCAGTGAGTGTGCGTAAAGCTTGTCGCACTACATCGAGATAACGACGACCAAATTCAGAAAGACCTACATTACGACCATCACGTAAAAACAAACGCTCACCGACAAACTCTTCGAGTAAACGTATGCGATGGGAGAGTGCTGATGGAGTAATACAAAGTTCTTCAGCGGCTAATGCAAAAGATCCGTGACGCGCTGCAGCTTCAAATGCCGACAATGCATGTACCGGTGGAATACGGGTTGCCATGTTTACCTTAATTGCGACTAACTAAATAATGAATCACCACCGAACAACTTTGCCCGGGTTGAGAATATTGTTTGGATCTAATGCATGCTTAATCGAGCGCATCGTATCGATCGCACCTTCACCATGTTCTTGTATTAAGAAATCCATCTTATGCAAACCAACACCATGTTCACCTGTACAGGTTCCATCCATGGCAATAGCTCGCTCTACCATTCTTGCGTTTACGCCTTCTGCACGTGCTATATCATCGGGATCATTCGGATCCACCATCATCTGCACATGAAAATTACCATCACCTACGTGACCAATAATGGAATGAATTAATTGTTGTTGTTCGCAATCTGCTTTTGTCGCCAGCAAAATTTCAGCTAAGTGTGAAATAGGAACACAACAATCGGTTGAAATAGCACGACAACCTGGACGCAATTGTAAGAGTGCGAAATAAGCATTATGTCGCGCTTGCCACAATCGAGAACGATCTTCTGGTCGTGTTGCCCATTCAAATCCAATCGCACCGTGTTCACGTGCTATTTCTTGCACAACTTCTGCCTGCTCTTTCACACCATGTTCACTGCCATGAAATTCAAACAGTAAAAGAGGTTTTTCTGGTAGCGATAATTTATCGTGCTTATTAATCGCTTTTACACCATTCTCATCTAAGAATTCCACACGCGCGACTGGTACACCCATTTGCATGGTCACAATCACGGTATTCACTGCGCTCGCAATATCATTAAACGAGCATACTGCTGCGGATATCGATTCAGGCTGAGGATATAGCTTTAACGTGACTTCAGTAATAATGCCTAGCGTGCCTTCACTACCAACAAACAAACGCGTGAGATCGTAACCAGCAGAAGATTTTTTTGCACGCGTACCTGTTTTAATTATTTTGCCTTCTGCAGTCACGACTGTGAGACCCAAAACATTTTCACGCATGGTTCCATAACGTACTGCATTCGTTCCTGAGGCACGCGTCGCTGTCATACCGCCTATGGATGCATCTGCACCGGGATCAATTGGAAAAAATAATCCGGTATCTTTAATCTCAGTATTTAATTGTTTGCGCGTTACACCAGGTTGTACAGTCACGGTCAAATCTTGTGCATGCACCGCAATCACACGATTCATTTGTAATAAATCGATAGATAAACCACCAGACAAAGCGAGTATGTGGCCTTCTAAAGAAGTGCCGGTGCCATAAGGAATAAGGGGCACCTTATATTGATTACACAAAGAGACTGCCGCAGCGACCTCTTCTGTCGAGTGCGCAAATACCACCGCATCCGGCAGCATAGGATCGTAAGAAGATTCATCGCGACCATGATGCTCACGCATGGCCTGCGAAGTAGAAAAGCGATCACCAAATAGCGCACGCAATGATGCCAAAAAGGCATCAGGCAATGGACGTCTCAACTCCGTTAGTTGGGCAGGATGATTCATGAATAATTCTCCATAGGGCATGTATTTTACCCTTCACAGGCCTGATAATCTGCGCTGAACATGAGGCCGGCAGGATTAATCAAGCGAATTTCAATAAATTCCCGTATTCTCTGCCCGATCTCTTTTAAGGCATCTAATAAATGGCAACCAGACTATCGAAAATTGCGACTCGCACAGGTGATGATGGCACCACCGGACTAGGTGACGGAAGCCGTACAAGCAAAGATGCCTTGCGTGTTCAGGCTATGGGCGATGTAGATGAATTGAATTCACATTTAGGCTTGCTGTTATGTGAAGACATGCCAGATGCATTACGTGAAGAGTTAATCACCATTCAACATGACTTGTTTGATCTAGGTGGTGAAATCTGTATTCCTGGATTTTCCTTACTCACAGATGAACATGTACTGCGACTCGATAATTTACTATTGAAATACAACAGCACCTTACCTGTACTTGCTGAATTTATTTTACCTGCCGGTTCACGCGCTGCTTCACAAGCCCATGTGTGTAGAACTGTCTGTCGTCGCGCTGAACGCGCTATTGTCGCTTTGGGTTTAGTAGAAACACTCCATCCTCAACCACGACAATATGTAAATCGTTTATCAGATTTACTTTTTGTAATTGCACGCGTATTAAATCGCTTTGCTGGTGGTGAAGATGTGATGTGGCAAAAAGGAAGAGATCGCAGTGTAGGATAAGAATGTAAGCAAATAAAAAACGGCGCCTAACATTCAGGCGCCGTTTTTGTTTCTGATTCTATTTCTGCATTTGCTTTACACAGAAACAGCAAACTCATATGCCCTATGTTTTTATATGTGCTGCAATCTCGCTTTGATTGAAGCCACTATACCAGCTGCATCTAATCCACATTGCGCTAATAATTGCGGCACTTCGCCATGATCAATGAATTTATCAGGCAAACCTAATTGCAAAACTGGTTTAACTATGCCTGCTGCAGTCAGTGCTTCTGTCACTGCTGAACCAGCACCACCCATAATTGCACCTTCTTCTATGGTCACAATCAAATCATGTGACTGCGCCAATTTTTCAACTAAAGCTGTATCAAGTGGTTTTACAAAACGCATATTCGCAACGCTAGCGTGTAATTCCTCTGCTGCTTTTAATGCAGGCGCTACCATCGTACCAAAGGCAAGTATCGCTACCTTTTGACCTTGTTTTAGTAAGACACCTTTACCAATTTCTAAGGTCTTAAGATCTTTATCCACTTTTGCACCGGTGCCTGCACCACGTGGATAACGCACTGCAGCTGGCCCTGGATATTGATAGGCAGTGGTTAACATCAATCGACATTCATTTTCATCACTAGGCGCCATGACCACCATATTTGGAATACAACGCAAATAAGCGAGATCATAATTACCTGCATGCGTTGCACCATCAGCACCCACCAAACCAGCGCGATCTAATGCAAAGGTCACATCGAGATTTTGTAATGCGACGTCATGAATTAATTGATCATAGGCGCGCTGTAAAAAAGTAGAATAAATCGCGACGACAGGTTTTAAACCTTCACATGCCAAACCTGCTGCAAAGGTCACTGCATGTTGTTCAGCGATACCGACATCGTAATAACGATTCGGAAAATATTTTTCAAACCGCACCATGCCTGAACCTTCACGCATAGCAGGTGTGATGCCTACTAATTTTCCATCTTCTAATGCGGTGTCACACAACCACTCACCAAATATTTGGGTATACGTTGTTTTACTGGCTGCCGGTTTAATGCCCTCACTAGGATCAAACTTACCGGGACCGTGATAAAGAATAGGATCAGCTTCGGCTAATTTATAGCCCTGCCCTTTTTTCGTCACCACATGCAGAAACTGTGGGCCACTTAAATTTTTAAGATTTTGTAATGTAGGAATTAAAGATTCGAGATCATGACCATCAATGGGCCCTATGTAATTCAATCCAAATTCTTCAAACAAAGTAGCGGGTACTAACATGCCTTTAGCATGCTCTTCAAAACGTTTAGCAAATTCACGCATAGAAGGTGGCAGCATGGATTTACCCATATGTTTAGCTGCCGCATAAAATTTGCCCGACATCAGACGTGCAAGATAACGATTTAAGGCGCCCACCGGTGGTGATATCGACATATCGTTATCATTCAACACGACTAACAAATTAATATCTTCGTAGATGCCGGCATTATTCAAGGCTTCAAACACCATACCAGCAGTCATTGCGCCATCACCAATAATGGCAACCGCATGACGTTTCTCACCTTTAGAACGCGCTGCCAAGGCCATACCTAATGCAGCGGATATTGATGTAGAAGAGTGTGCTGTTCCAAATGTGTCGTACTGACTTTCTGAACGACGTGGAAAACCGGATAAGCCATCTTGCTGACGCAAGGTAGACATACGATCACGACGACCTGTCAAAATTTTATGCGGATAAGTTTGATGACCTACATCCCAGACCAATCTGTCTTCAGGTGTGTTGAACACATAGTGCAAGGCAACGGTGAGTTCAACCGTTCCTAAGTTAGAAGAAAGATGACCGCCTGTTTGAGAAACAGACTCTAATAAATAGTTACGCAACTCATTTGCTACTGCAGGCAATTCTGCTCGCGTTAATTTGCGCAAATCTGCGGGGTCGTTTATTTTTTTTAAATATTCCATTTTTTTGTCTCAGGCCTTGCGTTGTACGATGAGATCCGCAAGTTCACGTAATCGCGTTGCACCATCGCCAAATGGTAATAGTGCACTATGAGCATCCTGCCGTAATTTTTCTGCTAGAGCAAGTGAGGCATCTAAGCCCAGTAAAGATACATAAGTGGGCTTATTATGCGCTGCATCTTTACCTGCTGTTTTTCCTAAAGTCGCAGAATCAGCTGTAGCATCCAAAATATCATCCACCACCTGAAAAGCCAGGCCTATCGCTTGTGAATAAGCATGCAAAGCAAGCGACTCTGCTGCCAGTAAAGTTTTGCCAGCCCAAGCACCCAACATCACAGCTGCTTCTAATAAAGCACCAGTTTTCAGATTATGCATATGCTCCAACTCTTGCAGTGTTAATGCCTGTCCCACTGCAGCACAATCGATCGCCTGCCCACCACACATACCGTGCGAACCTGCTGCTTGCGCTAAACGACTCAACATCGCTACTTTGCGTGATGCCTCTACAGTGCCTTCTGCTAACACTAAAAATGCCTGAGCTTGTAATGCATCGCCTACCAATAACGCGGTAGCTTCATCATATTTTTTATGAACAGTTGCTTTACCTCTGCGTAAATCATCATCATCCATACACGGCATATCATCGTGTACTAATGAATAAGCATGAATCATTTCAACTGCTGCGGCAGCGCGTGCCATTGCATCGGCATTCGCATCAAATAACTCACCCGCTGCATAAACCAATAAGGGACGCACACGCTTACCACCATCTAATACGGCGTAATGCATAGCCTCGTGTAACACTTTGGGTTCATGCTCAAGTGCAGGCAAAAAATTCTTGAGCGTCTGCTCCATCTGAGCTTGCACAGCACGTTGCCATGCTGAGAAATCCCCACTCATTCTTCTTCCTCTTCTTCGACTTCATCTGCCAAAGGTTTGAGCATGTCACCTTCTAGCACTTTAACTTGTCGCTCTACTTGTTCTAGTTGCGCTGCGCAGTATTTCACTAATTCTGCTCCACGCTTATAAGCAGCGACTGAAGCTTCGAGAGGTAATTCACCCGCCTCCATTTTTGCAACGAGTTGCTCGAGTTCGGCCATCGCTTCTTCAAAAGAAGCACTGACAGATTCAGGTGTATTTTTTTTAGCCATAAACAAGCGAGTTTAATTAGTGAGAAACGATAGAAAAGCTAGCAGTCATAGCATTTCAGTCGTTAAAAGCCTATTTTAGTGCAAACGCCCTCAATACCCATAGAGCTTGGAGCAATAGCTAATTTAGTTGGTAAATATAGCTATCTAAATTTAGATCGCCAGATTATGTTATTTTTAAATTAACTCTCAATACGTAGAAATTAATAAAAAAGAAATCAAATAAACAACTTTATTGTTATTTAAAGAATAAATTTCCCCACCCCGCTGTGATTGTCAAAATTACTTTCATTACTGTTTCCTAAAGGTTCCCCCGATCGCCCGCGGCAGGTATAATCCGCGGCTCGTCCAAAATTTCCGCTTCATTTATTTTGAAACACGGTTTTTGCGGATTTTTTCTCTCTTAGGTTGGTGCAAATTAATTTGGGGGTGGAGATGTCCGATCTGGCCAGTCTCTCAAGGCTCGCGCGATCCAACGCGCAACTCGCAGTAGATGTGTATTTTGATGAAGCACGACTACTGCAGGAAAATAATCAATTATTCAAGCAAGGCCCACGTTATGTAGGCCATGAACTCATGGTGCCAAATGTTGGCGACTATGCTGCTCTGCCATGGGAAAACGAAGGTCGTATTCTTGTGCGCAATCCGAATGGCATTGAATTGCTATCGAATGTATGCCGACACAGACAAGCCAAGATGCTGTCTGGTCGCGGCCATGCAAAAAATATCGTCTGTCCCTTACATCGTTGGACGTATGATTTAAAAGGTGAGCTCATCGGCGCACCACATTTTGGTGAAACGCCTTGCTTAAATCTTTCTACATCACCATTAGATAATTGGAATGGTCTGCTGTTTGAAAAAAATGGCATGAATGTGATGGAGTTGATGAAAAATCTATCTGTCACCAAAGATCTCGATTTCAACGGCTACATGCTCGACCACATAGAAGTACATGAATGTGATTACAACTGGAAGACCTTCATAGAAGTGTATTTAGAGGACTATCACGTTGAGCCCTTCCATCCTGGCTTAGGCAATTTTGTAAGTTGCGGTGATTTGCGTTGGGAATTTGGTGAAAACTATAGCGTGCAAACAGTAGGTGTGAATGGAGCCCTACAAAAATCTGGCTCCCCTGTTTATCGCAAATGGCAAGAAGAAGTACTACGTTATCGCAATGGCGAAACACCGCCTTATGGCGCAATTTGGTTGACGCTGTATCCCAACATCATGATTGAGTGGTATCCACATGTGTTAGTGGTTTCCACCTTATGGCCTAAGGGACCACAAAAAACGACTAACGTAGTCGAATTCTATTATCCGGAAGAGATTGTTTTATTCGAACGTGATTTCATTGCAGCTGAACGTGCTGCTTACATGGAAACCTGTATAGAAGATGATGAAATCGCACTGCGTATGGATGCAGGTCGCAAAATATTAATGGATAGAGGCGTCAACGAAGTAGGACCTTATCAATCCCCCATGGAAGATGGCATGCAACACTTCCATGAGTGGTATCGCAAAAGCTTAGGTCTGTAATTTTCTTATGCAAGCAGTGCAGTATGAAACAACGACTCAAACTTACACTGCTTGCTAACTGATCTGGCATTACAAGATCAAACCATCATTCAGTAAGGCTAAACTTGTTAGAGACCAAACGACTGCGCATGCAGTCTTTGTGGATGTTGTTCGCCACATTTGTATTTGCCATTATGGGCGTATGCGTTAAGTTAGCATCTGCCAGTTGCTCTACTTCTGAAATTGTAATGAGTCGAGGCTTAGTTGGTATGGCTTTGATTGCCATCATGATGCGTTTTCAAAAGGGCACGCTGCGCACCACACTACCTTGGCATCATGCATGGCGTGGTTTCGTTGGCGTCACAGCATTATGGTTATGGTTTTTCTCCATAGGCAAACTTCCTCTTGCCACTGCTATGACTCTCAACTACATGGCACCCATTTGGATCGCAGCAATTGTATTCACACTCAGTTGGTGGCACGGTCAACAAGGATTTGCATGGGGACTTGCTGCTGCAATAGGCGCTAGTTTTATTGGTGTTGCTCTTCTATTGCAACCCACTCTGCATGCAGAACAATGGCTAGGTGGATTGTTAGCGTTAATTTCTGGATTTCTTTCTGCACTAGCTTATATACAAGTAAAAAAATTAGGCCAGTTAGGCGAGCCTGAATATCGCGTGGTATTTTATTTTTCTGTGAGTGGTGTGATTGCAGGATTCTTCAGTGGCGCTGTGGATAGCTTTTATCACACAGGTCAAATATTCTTACTTCACAAGCTCACTCTGACTGATGCAGGTTTGCTACTGGCTATAGGTTTGTGTGCGACGATTGCGCAAATAGCGATGACACGTGCTTACCGACTTGGCGCCATGTTGGTGACTGCAAATCTACAATATACCGGTATCGTTTTTTCTAGCATATGGGGCATACTAATCTGGGGTGATCATTTAGGTTGGTCGAGTTGGTTAGGTATGATCATCATTTTAGTCAGCGGTATGACGGCAACTTTTTATAACGCAAACAGGAGAAGCTAATGTCTTTTACTACGCTAATGTCTGCCAGTGAACTGGCTGAAATATTGAGCAGTCCTAGCTTAGTTCTTTTAGATTGCCGCTCTGATTTACTCAACCCACAAGCTGGAGCTGCTGCCTTTGCACTGTCACATATTCCTGTCGCGCAGCATGCAGATCTCGATAAAGATTTATCTGATAAATCATCAGGACCTCATGGTGAATTTAGAGGACGACACCCCCTACCTACAAAAGAAGCGTTTATACAAACACTACGCAAATGGGGCATCAATCAAGACTCACAAGTTGTTGTGTATGACGCACACGGCGGTATGTTTGCAGCGCGGCTATGGTGGATGCTACGTTGGGTAGGACATAAGAATGTCGCTCTCCTCGATGGTGGATTACAAGCATGGCAAGCAATGGATGGCACACTAACTAGCCGACTTATCACTCCATCACTAGGCAATATCACGCTACGAGAACCATTAGTAAAAACAGTCGATGCACATGATGTGCTCACTAATCTTACTACTCACGACTATGACATTCTTGATGCACGTGCAGCCGATCGTTTTCGTGGTGAGAATGAAACCATCGATCCCGTTGCAGGTCATATACCAGGCGCAAAAAATCGCTGGTTTAAAGAAAACTTAACGGCCGATGGTGTTTTCAAATCCGCAGATATTTTGCGACAAGAATTTACGCAACTAATAAAAACACCAGACACCACCATCATGCAATGTGGTTCAGGTGCTTCTGCTTGTGTGAATTTACTCGCGATGGAAATAGCAGGCTTACAAGGCGCTGCTTTATATCCAGGTTCATGGAGTGAATGGTCTTCTGATCCTGCAAGACCTATTGCTACAGGCAATACATAAAATCTAGCACTGCAATGTGCTTAGCTATGTAAATGAAATTGGTGAGTTAATAACAGCACCAAGCCTACACCACATGCAATCAAAATAAATTGCGGCACTGATTCACGCAGTGTCGCTCTTCTTTGCATTTGCGGCATCAAATCACTCACAGCGATATAAATAAATCCTGAAGAAGCTAATACGAGCACATAGGGTATCCATTGCATACCACTACCTAATGCGAAATAACCTACTAAACCACCCACCACCGCCATTAAGCTACAGATTAAGTTATAAATATACGCACGTAACTTACTAAAGCCCGCATTCAAGAGCACAATGAAATCTCCTATCTCTTGGGGAATTTCATGCGCAATAATTGCCATTGCAGTGATTAAACCTAATTTCGGATCTGCTAAAAATGCAGCAGCAATCAAAATACCATCCGTAAAATTATGCAATCCATCGCCAACCAAAATCATCCAGCCTGATTGACCCGCTTCATGCGCATCATGACCATGTTCATGCTCATGTCCATCACCTTCGTAATGATGCGAGTGACGCAAAATAGCAAATTTCTCTAATAAGAAAAAACCTAGCAAACCAGCTAATAAGGTGGCAAATAACGCATGTATATTTGCCCCTGACTCAAAAGCTTCAGGCAAAGCATGAAGGAGAGAAGTCGACAACATAATGCCGACCGAAAGACTAACCATGCGCTCTACCAGTTTAGATAACAAACTGTAGGAGAAAAAAGCCGCCGCAGAAATACTAATCAAACCTGCAAGCGTAGTGGCCAGCAAAATATAAGACAGTGTGGAATTAATTTTTAGCTCCGCATGATACAAAAAGAAAGCCTGCGGATTAAACCATAGCCCGCTGCTTTCAGCAATTCAAGCACCTGCAACATCACACACCATGCTTCTTCATCCAATCCAAACACCGCTGCCAAGCATCGCGCGCATCTGCTGCTACATAGCTAGGACGATAATCTGCATGAAACGCATGGCCTGACTCGGGATACACCACAAACTGTGAAGCACTGCGCCCTTTACTAAGCGCTGCCTTCATGCTTTCAACCGTATCAAGTGGAATACCACTATCTTTACCACCATATAAACCCAATACAGGCACAGTCAGCTGTGGCGCTATTTCTATCGCGGTTTGCGGTTGCAAAGCATTCTTATCATTGACTAGCTTACCGTACCAAGCCACACCGGTTTTAATTTTAGGATTATGTGCTGCATATAACCAAGTTATACGCCCACCCCAACAAAATCCTGTTATCGCTATTCTGTTTTTATCACCACCGTTTTTAGCTGCCCAATCACAGCAAGCATCTAAATCTTGCATGACTTGTGCATCAGGAATTTTTGCAACTAACTCTTTTAGTAAATCAGGTATGGAAGTGTAAGTGGAAGGATCGCCTTGTCGTGCATATAAATCAGGCGCTAAAGCGAGATACCCTTGCTTAGCAAAGCGTCGTGCTATATCTGCAATATGTGCATGCACACCAAATATTTCAGATACGACTAATACAACAGGAAGGTTTTTACCTCCTACTGGCTGTGCTCGATACACCGCCATGTTATGTCCACCCGACTCTATCGTAATCACCTCTGCAAGCAATCCATCGCTATCTGTAACTACAGGGTTTTCAGCTAAAGTCGGCATGACTGCTGCTGCAAATGTCACGCCCATCGTAGTTTGAAGAAAATCACGTCTATCCATTTCTGCACCTCGTTTATTCAATTAATCATATACACACGTGTGCAAGTTATTCTGCTGCTTAATGCGCCTGATCCCAATTTGGTCCTACACCGACCTCAGCTAATAAGGGCACTTTTAATTGCGCCACATCTGCCAGTAAAGCGGGGAGTTTTTCTTTGACAAGTACTAATTCATTTTCAGGCACTTCTAACACGAGTTCATCATGCACTTGCATCACCATCAGCGTTTTCATCTGTGAGGTAGTTAACCATTTTTGTACATCAATCATCGCGAGCTTAATTAAATCTGCTGCTGTTCCCTGCATAGGCGCATTAATCGCTGCACGCTCCGCACCTTGTCTGCGCGGACCATTGGGTGAATTAATTTCTGGCAGCCATAGTCTGCGTCCAAACACCGTTTCTACATAACCTTGAGACTTCGCTTGCTGACGTACATCATCCATAAATTGCTTCACACCAGAAAAGCGTGTGAAATATTTTTCCATATACATTTGCGCAGCAGCACGCTCTATACCTAAATTACCTGCCAATCCAAAAGCACTCATGCCATACATCAGACCAAAGTTAATCACTTTGGCATAACGTCGTTGCTCACCACTGACTTCATGTAATGCTAGGCCAAAAATTTCAGCGGCTGTCGCACGGTGTATATCTTCACCCGCCGCAAAAGCACGCAGCATATTTTCATCACCCGATAAATGCGCCATGATGCGCAATTCAATTTGCGAATAATCTGCAGAGACAATCACACTACCAGCTGGTGCTATAAAGGCTTCGCGTATACGACGACCTTCTGCAGTCCGTATAGGTATGTTTTGTAAATTCGGATCATTTGAGGACAGTCTGCCTGTCACTGCAATCGCTTGACCATAATTAGTATGCACGCGACCTGTGTCTGCATTTACCATCTTAGGCAGCTTATCGGTATACGTCGATTTGAGCTTAGCAAGACTACGATATTCCAATAACACTTTAGGCAGAGGATAATCTTCTGCTAGTTTTTGCAATACTTCTTCATCCGTCGAAGGAGTGCCACTCGGTGTTTTCTTTACGACTGGCAGCTTGAGCTTATCAAAAAATATTTCGCCTAATTGTTTAGGTGAATTTAAATTAAAAGGTTGCCCAGCTAATTCATGTGCTTGTTTTTCTATTTCAAGTAAACGTTGACCAATTTCTGCAGATTGCTTCCCTAGCAAAGCACTATCAATCAACACACCATTACGCTCGACTTGCTGCAATACGCGCGAAACCGGTAATTCGATTTTTTCGTAAATGAAACGCAGTTTTTCATTTGACTCCAATCTAGGCCACATTGCCTGATGCAATTGCAAAGTGACGTCAGCATCTTCTGCTGCGTAGTTCAAAGCCGTTTCTAAACTCACTTCTTCAAAGCCGATTTGCGATGCACCTTTTCCACAAATTTCTTCGTAACTAATTGTTTTACGATTTAACCATCGCAATGACAAACTATCCATGTCATGTTTTTTATGCGACTCTAAAACATAAGATTCTAATAAGGTATCTTGTGTAATGCCCTGCACATGAATGCCATGATTAGCAAACACATGACTATCGAATTTCAGATGCTGCCCTACTTTTGCTTTCGCATCATTCTCGAGCCATGGCTTTAACGCAGCAAGAACTTCATCGCGCGACAATTGTTCCACCACCCCAGGATATTGATGCGCAACAGGTATATACGCAGCCGTCCCCGCTTCCACACAGAGTGAGATACCTACCAATTGCGCTTGCAATGCATCTAAAGAAGTGGTTTCCGTATCAACGGCAGTCAGCTCAGCTTGCTCAACAATGGCACACCATTTTGTTAATTGCTCTTGCGTCAAGACCAGCTCGTAATGTGTCTCAACAGGCGCGGCAGCAAATAATGCAGCTTGCAGCTCCCCATCCGAATTGGTGGCAGATGTTGTAGATGAGGAGGGTGATGTTGTTTTATCTTCTGTAATTTCCGCATTCAGTTCACGTAACCAAGTACGGAATCCCATACGCGAAAAAAATGCGCGCATGGCTTCTTTATTTTCTTCTTGTTGATTCAGTGTTTCTGAAATCGATTGCATTTGTGCGCTTAAATCACAATCGCATTTCACGGTGACTAAGGTGCGCGCTTGTGGCAACCAATCTAAAGTTTTACGTAAATTTTCACCGACTACACCACCAATATCAGCAGCGTGGCTAATCACACCATCTAAAGAATCATATTGCGTTAACCACTTCACTGCGGTCTTAGGTCCAACTTTTTCAACACCAGGTACATTATCGACAGTGTCGCCCACTAACGTGAGGTAATCGACAATACGTTCCGGCGGCACACCAAACTTAGCGATCACACCAGCACGATCTAACTTCTCATTACTCATGGTGTTAATCAACGTGACTTTGTCATTCACCAGTTGCGCTAAATCTTTATCACCCGTTGAAATTACAGTATGCAGACCTGCTTGCGTAGCTTGTACAGAGAGCGTACCTATTACATCATCGGCTTCTATACCTTCTATCATTAAGATAGGCCAACCTAATGCACGCACTACTTCATGTATAGGTTCTATTTGCAAAACCAAATCTTCAGGCATGGAGGCGCGATTGGCTTTGTATTCTGGATAGAGATCATCTCGAAAGGTTTTCCCTTTTGCATCAAACACACAGGCAATGTATGCTGCTGAGTAATCTTGACGTAAGCGACGTAGCATGTTGATCATGCCGTAGATAGCACCAGTCGGTGCACCCTCGGTGTTACGCAAGTCTGGCATTGCATGAAAAGCACGATACAGATAGCTAGATCCATCCACCAGCAACAGGGTTTTATTCATATGGAAAGCGATAGAAAAAGTGTGCCGCCTTTGCGGCAATTGAAAAATGTTGACCGTGCCACCTCGCGCAAAGCGAGTGAATCGTGGCAGATGTTCACGATTATGGCAGAGTTTATCGACGCAGCTGAACGTCTCTCAGAGGTTAAGCCAGCAGTTTCATTGTTTGGATCAGCACGTACCAGTGTGGATCATCCTGATTATGTAAAAACAGTGGATATTGCACGTCGCCTCTCGGATGCGGGATTTGCTGTGATCTCAGGTGGCGGCCCAGGCATTATGGAAGCCGCAAATAAAGGCGCATTTGACGGTAAATCTCCTTCGGTAGGTTTGAATATTGAACTTCCTCGTGAACAAACGAGTAATGCTTGGCAAAATATTTCCCTGTCTTTTAGACATTTTTTTGCACGTAAAGTCGCCTTTGTGAAATATGCGGATGCCTATGTTGTCATGCCCGGCGGCTTTGGTACCTTGGATGAACTCACCGAAGTATTAACCTTGATACAAACAGGTAAATCCAAACGTATTCCTGTCATTCTGGTGGGTACCCACTTCTGGCAAGGACTGCTGGAATGGATACAAGAAAATATGGTGAAGCGAGGCATGATTAATCAAGAAGACATGCAACTCGTTCAGTTAATTGATGAACCCGTGAACGTAATAGATGCAATTTTTGCATTTTATGAAGCACGCGATATCGACCTCTCAGAGTCTGGATCACATTCTCATTCACTATTATGAATAGCAGAGAGCTGTTTTGATAAAATGAGGCACGGCGAGCAAACGGGCTTGCCTTTACTGCGGGGTCGCACCATGAAACAGCCTGAATTTTCTCTACACCGTAAGCTTATGCTGTGGTCTGCATTGCTGCTCACCGCCATCAGTATTTCGGCTCTGGCTGCACCGCCTAGTAATCTAGAAGCTGTGCCTGATATAGACATCACTGCTGAAAAACCAAAGACAGCCCCTACTGCACAAGAAATTACGCAAATCCGTGAACAAAACGCCGTCACCTCTGTGCGTGTAAAAAAAGGCAGTAACACCTATTACGTGACGCCGAGTGAGCAATTCTCTTCTTCGCAATCAGGTGGACGAGCAGCACAGTGGGAAATTTTTGAGTTTCGCTCAAAATCAAAAAACCCTGTCATCGATAACGGCGCACCACCTCCACCTTCACGCTAATTTTCTTTATGTAACCCTCTGCGTTGCAATCTGCACGCAGATGTTTTAAGCCCACTACTTATGGCAGTTTTCACACCCGTCAGCTTAGAAGAACTGCATGTCTGGGCAGAGCAGTTCCCCATTGGGAAAGTGCATGCACTCAAAGGTATCGCATCGGGTATAGAGAATAGTAATTTTTTTCTTAGTGCAGAGAAGGGTGAATTCGTACTCACACTCTTTGAAAAACTCAGTTTTGAACAGTTACCGTTTTATTTACATTTAATGCGTCATTTAGCAGAGCGCGGTGTATTAGTCCCTGCGCC
This sequence comes from Oxalobacteraceae bacterium, assembly GCA_947454475.1. Classification (GTDB taxonomy): domain Bacteria; phylum Pseudomonadota; class Gammaproteobacteria; order Burkholderiales; family Burkholderiaceae_D; genus Pernthalerella. Next base: position 34,844 of record CANGLD010000002.1, on the reverse strand, counting down.
TATTGCGAATCATAGCGGTGAGATCATTAATACCTTGCATAACAAACCTGCTTCTATAGTGACACGCTTAGAAGGCGACTGGCAGCCAGATCCACAAGCACAACACTGCGCTGAAGTCGGCGATATGTTGGCGCGCATGCATTTAGCAGCACAAGACTACACACTATTTCAACCTAACCTACGTGGTCTAGCATGGTGGAATGAAACAACTCCACAAGTTTTACCTTTCATTCCCGTAGCAGCGCAAGAGCTACTCTCTGCTGAACTACAATTTCAGCAAGCCTTTGCTGCATCGGATGTGTATCGCGCACTACCGCATGGCCCTATTCATGCAGATTTATTTCGCAACAACGTCATGTTTAATGGCGATAAGCTCGGCGGATTTTTTGATTTTTATTTTGCTGGTTGTGATACATGGTTGTTTGATGTGGCCGTGACATTAAATGACTGGTGCATTCATCTCGATACAGGTGCTACTGATCACTCACGCGTGCAAGCATTGCTTAACGCTTATCATGCAGTGCGACCATTCACAGAAGCAGAACATACAGCATGGCCAGTTTTATTACGTGCGGCAGCATTGCGTTTCTGGTTATCACGTCTATATGATTTTTATATGCCACGTGCAGCAGAAATGTTAACGCCACACGACCCTACGCATTTTGAACGCATATTGCGTCATCGCATACAGCACTCTGTAGCAGGTCTCCCTTAAGATGCAAAACATGCCCGCCCAAGTTGGGATAGAGTGGATTCGACAAGGATTTGCTTTGTTTCGCAAACAACCCGCCGAACTCAGCATGCTTTTTCTGTTGTATATGTTGCTTATGTTTGCGCTATCACTCATCCCCCTGATAGGACAAGCACTCCCTTTATTATTAGTACCTGTTTTTTCTATGGCTTTTATGCAGGCTTGTGTGCACATAGAACAAGGTAAAAAAGTATTGCCGAATCTATTGTGGACAGGTTTTCGTTCACCTGCCTTGCCTATCTTATTGCAGTTAGGTGTGATTTATATGTTAGCTGCAGTGTTTTCAGTTGCAGTTTCTTCCGTAGTTGATGGCGGCGTGTTCTGGAAATTATTATCAGGTCAACTCAATCCAGAGAAAGAAAAAATTGTTGCTGATGCCCTGCCATTCGCGATGATATTTGCAGCGCTGGTCTACATTCCTTTTTGTATGGCCTTGTGGCATGCAGCACCACTCGCTACTTGGCAGCGTATGAGTTTGTTTAAATCGATTTTTTATAGTTTTTTTGCAGTTCGCAATTGTGGCAAAGCTTTTCTGGCTTATGGCTTAGGATGGATAGTATTAGGCATTGCGATACCCGCATTCATCAGCGCGATTTTAATGCTGGCGATTGGACGATCTGAAATCATGATGATGGTGTTAATGCCTTTTTCCATCGTCATGACGATAGTGATGTACTGCTCTTTCTATCCTACTTATGTACAAGTGTTTGGTCGACCCGGCGCAGAAAAAAACCTTGAAGCATCGTAAATTAATGACGCCTTGCTGATGGAGTCATTAATTTATTTTTTCTAGCTTCGCAATTCCCAGATCTAATAACTTCATGCCATGGCGCCCAAAATTAATATTAGCGCGCGCCTGCGATCCACTACCTTCAATATTCACAATCACACCTTCACCAAATTTCTGGTGTTGAACGTTCTCACCAATACGCCATCCTGTATCTGCAGCTTTATTTTTCTTAAATCCTTGCGCAATTTTATTGTTACCACTTTCAGGCGTTTCCAACCATGCCGCTTTCGCAGTATGACCTGCCCAATGTGGTTGCACTCTAGGCGATAACCATTTGAGTGATTCATCTGGCAATTCTTCAAAGAAGCGGGAACGCATGTTGTAGCGTGTTTGACCATGCAACATACGAGTTTGCGCAAAACTCATATACAAACGTTTACGAGCTCGCGTAATTGCTACATACATGAGTCGACGCTCTTCTTCTACGCCTTCCTCTTCTTTTTCGCTATTCTCATGCGGGAACAGCCCTTCTTCTAGACCAGTGATAAACACTGCATCAAATTCCAAGCCTTTCGCAGAATGCACAGTCATTAATTGAATCGCATCTTGCCCTGCTTGCGCTTGATTTTCACCTGCCTCTAAAGAAGCATGCGATAAAAATGCAGACAAGGGAGACATTAACGCAGACAGAGGTGCATCAGCATCAATAATTTGAATGCCATCGCCTATGACTAACTCAGGCGCTGTGGTTGCTGTTGCTTGTGGGCCCAATAAAGCCGGTGCATCGATACCAAAACCTTCTTCGGATATAAATAAACTTGCCGCACTAATTAATTGCTGCAGATTTTCTATACGATCCGCACCATCTTTATCTGACTGATAATGCTGTAGTAATTGACTCTTCTCGAGCAAGATCTCCACCATTTCTGGCAAAGGAAGATTTTGCGTCTCAAAACGTATGCCTTCTATGAGTTGTATGAATGCACCCAATGAAGAACCTGCTTTGCCTGATACATAAGGCACTGCCTGATAGAGAGAGATGTTGTACTGCCTTGCTGCATCTTGCAGCTGTTCTATGCTACGTGCGCCGACACCACGAGTAGGAAAATTCACCACCCGCAAAAATGCAGAATCATTATTTAAGTTATCAATCAACTGCAAATACGCAATGGCGTGTTTAATTTCAGCGCGTTCAAAAAAACGCTGACCACCATACACCTTGTAAGGCAAGCTAGCAGAAAACAAAGCATGCTCAATCACTCGCGATTGTGCATTCGATCGATATAGCACAGCGATCTCACTTCGCATCCAGCCTTCAGCGATGAGATTCTTCGCCTCTTCAATCAGCCATTGCGATTCTTGTAAATCACTACTCGCTTCAAAAATTCTAACTTGCTCACCATGACCTGCGTCCGTGCGTAAATTTTTACCTAAGCGCTTGGTGTTATTGCTAATTAAAATATTTGCTGCATCGAGAATATGTCCGTGTGAACGATAGTTCTGCTCTAGCTTTATGAGATTTTCAACTTTAAATTCACGTTCAAATGCAGCCATATTGCCCACATTTGCGCCACGAAATGCATAAATACTTTGATCATCATCACCCACCGCAAATACAGCGCTAGTCAGTCCTGAAATCAGCTTCAACCACTTGTACTGTAAGTCGTTCGTATCTTGGAACTCATCCACCAGAATATGTTTAAAGCGGCCTTGATAATGTTCTCGTAATGGCTGATTACGCGAGAGCAGTTCATAACTACGCAATAAAAGTTCCGCAAAATCCACTACACCTTCGCGCTGACATTGGTCATCATAAGCCTGATAGAGCTCAACGAATTTACGGTTGTACTCATCATTAGCCTCTACATCCTGTGCACGCAAGCCTTGATCTTTCGCGCTGTTAATGAAGTACATCAGATTGCGCGCTGGGTATTTTTCATCATCGACATTTAAACGCTTGAGCAAACGCTTAATGGCTGACATCTGATCTTGCGCATCCAAAATCTGAAAGGTCTGAGGTAAAGCAGCATCGCGGTAATGCGCTCGCAACAAGCGGTTACACAATCCATGGAAAGTCCCTATCCACATACCACGCGCATTAATTGGCAACATGGCAGACAAACGCGTCAGCATCTCTTTCGAAGCTTTATTCGTAAAGGTCACCGCGAGAATGCCAGAAGGCGAAACCTGACCCGTTTGGATCAGCCAAGCGATGCGGGTAGTCAGGACCCGGGTTTTACCGGATCCTGCACCAGCAAGTATGAGTGCGGATTGCGCAGGGAGAGTGACAGCAGCGAGTTGTTCTTCGTTCAGTCCGGCTAATAGATTTTGCATCCCATGATTATAAGCCGGACTGTGATCGCCCATGCAGTAAAGCTACTTAGGTAGCGTTATTGGTTGAATTCGTTGAGGAGGTATTTAAGGCATTTCTCAACATACTTTTTGCTTGCATTGGTTCCACAGTCGAATTCACTGTGGCTTTCTGCAAAACAGACTGGGTTGGTACTTTTAGTGCAAGTCGACTATCTGTAAATGATTTTTCAGGAGTGTACTCAGTATCGCCATAAATAGTATTAGTTAAAAAATCAACTTGTTGAGGATTTAAGCCGCCATCATAAATTCTAGTAAAACCTTCCTCGGACTCAGTAGAGAAATCTGTATTCAAAGAAAGTTTCGCGAATGAATTTACAATATTTTCATTCGGATTTGACGCTTGCCTAGGCACCATAGCTGGTTGATTTTTTTGCGGCAAAATTGAGGGCGAATTAATTGGTGACATGAACGATAAAAAATCATCTGAAGAAGACGCAGCATCATTTTTAAAAATTTTCTCTAAAGAGGAAGAAAGAAATGTATTTGATTTTATATCTCCTGATATTTCTGGCGTCTCATAATATGACTGAGGACTTTGCACATCCTCATCCAAAAAATTGCTAGGAGAGTCATTAAATTGAATCGTCCTTTTTATATTGCCGCTGAAATTTGGTGTTAGTTTAGTAATTAAATCTAATAATCTTTTATCAGCAGAATCCTCCATCAAATAACCTGGAGATAAATTAGATGACAGTAATTGGTTAGGCGTCTCTAAAATTGACGCTGCCGGCGAAAAGGGAGATGTAAAAATATTTTTATTGGTGCCAGTTATCTCAGGCTTAAAAATCTTTGCATAAGGGGTATTTGCTGATTGTGTTTGGAATAATCGCTTATTTAATACTGCCACTATTTTATCCATTTCAGAGGCCCAACTATGCAGCACCATTAAACTTCTAGCGGTAGCGTTTCTTTGCAAATCTTTTCTTACTTTAGTCCATGCTTGACAAAATTTTTCTATATCATTTAAATTTTTTATGCCCTCAGCAATTTGCACCACACCAGAAGTCGTGGTTGTGCGCAATTCAATATAAATATTAATAAATCTTTGCATATTTCGAATTGAGGCTTTTGCTGATTCATTATGACTAATTATTTCGTCTTGATTTCTAGAATTAACATCAGTATTTGGATAAATTAAATTAACCAAATTCTCCAACTCAAGATCGTCCATTTTGTTAAATCGGTATAAAGCTTGGCGATTTACCCCTCGAACCTTTAGGTTATGAAATCTATACGGAGAAACTATTTTTTCTCTTTTCATTTTTTTAGGCGTAGTACTTTCTTTAAGTATTGCCTCTAAGGGAGACTTTAAATCACCAACTTTAATATCATATTTAAAATCATGCGCTAAATCTCGCAAATTATTTATAGCCAATTTTATTTTTTCATTATTTTTAGAACTGAATTCTTTTTCAAAATGAAGCGCAAGTCCAGCTATAAAAAATTTAAGTTTTGCACGCCCTTCCTTGATATCGTTTTTATTTTTTAAAAATGAACTTCCAATTGTTTTTTTTGGGTCAGTAAAATAAATAATTTGATATCCTTTTTGCCCAGCCGAACGCACTATATTTTCATCATTAAGTTCTTTAATTCCATTATAAATATAATTAGCTGTATTTTTAATCGGCAATCCATTTACCAATGTAATGTGAGGTTTATTGTGATGATCTGACGGTATAAAATGGCGAGTCGGATCTTTAAATAATTTTGGCATATCACTTCCTTAAAATAAATAAATTAAACTTGTAGTGCTAAATAGGTTGCTGAAATTGGTGAAAAATTTTGCTGAGGATAGGATCGAATAAATTCACAGAGATGAATAACGTATGTGCAAAAATATTCTAAGATCGTAAAAAAATTTTTAATCTCCAAATCTACTTCTTGCACATCAAGTAGGCATAATAAATTTCCATCTGGCTTATCCATTGCAAATCGTGGTCGGGGTGAGTTTCCTTGCAAATACTGCAAGCACAATAAGGTTTGCAGCACACCCAACTCGTATTCCTTCATGGGTTTAACAAGCTCTGCATAGAATTCAGCATGATTAGTTTCTGCATCAAAGAAGATCTGCATTGTTAAAGCATCATCAAGCTCTAGATACCAACTATCTGCAGCCACCTCAACTATCATATTAATTTGTGAGATTTCCTCACCCGCAGCTTGCAGCAGTGAGCGGAATTGGTCTAAAGACATTTGCATTAAAATTAGAGAATAGTCTTTACGTATTAAATACTACCTGCTTGACTTTGCTCTGAAGATTCAACGATGGAGCTTTTCTCATCTTCAGTTATTGAAAAATTTAAAACTTTAGAAATTTTATTTGCTTCAGTCTGCTTATCTAATTTTTCAAATTGCGATTTACTCGCATGATTTACGCCACTGGTCTTGAATATTTCTCTACCTAATGGCGAAACTGGCAAGGCTAGTAAATTATTTGAATTAACTTGAGCTCGATTTATTTTTTTTGACTCGATTTTTTTATTTCTATTAACTATAGTTTTTGCAATAAAGTCTATTTCTTTGCGCCAGCCAAATAATTTGGATTTCATTTTTTGCGTCAATTTAGCATCAGGTCTTCGTGCAACTAACCAGAAATGGCAAAATTTTTCTATCTCATTTACCCATTTTGATCTGCTGAATTGATAAAGTAATTTGACTCTATCAAAAGATTCGAAATATACAACTCGAGTAATAAATTTCTGCATTGCTTTTATTTCTGACGCTTCGATATTCTCATCTTGTATTTCAATATCTCTAGCTATTTCATTGAGGAATATAAGTAGATTTTTTCTTTCTACCTCATCCATATGCAAAAATCTTTTTAAGTGCAGACACACTATTTTTTGTGAATGTGGTGATATTGATGGGCGAATTTTATTTTTCTTCTTAATTTCAGCTAATTTATTCCTTCTTAATGGACTGCTTACCAAACCAGAAATCATTTTTAGTGCTGGCTTTAATTCACCAACTTTTATGTCGTGATTTTTGCGATTGACTAATTCATTAATGTTTTTTAGTGCATTATTGAATTCAATGTTTGAAAAAAAATCTTGACCCTTCTCACAATTATTAACAGACTCCCGCAGAATTTCGTTTATTTTTTTTCGCTGGTCACTGATTGCTTGGTTATATTTTAAAATATGCAGATTACCAACCTTATCTAAATTTTTTAAATATATAACTGCATAACCAGAATCTAAATGCTGAAATCGTAGTATGCACTTATCTTTTTTTCCTTGTATGGCCAAATGTAATTGGTTTAATAATTTAGGGCCTGTATCGCTCAAATCCACGACAACATACATTTTCTCTTGAGAGATTTTTTCTTTATGAATGATTGGCATGTGCTTGAAAGATAAAGATCGCAGTAAATTAATTTTTTAAACTGCGCTTTAAGTATCCTCAAACAGTTGCTAGTTCCTCATTCAATTTAGAAATATTCGCGCGTTAAATTACTATCATCAAAAGAATAGAGATATTGCTAGATCTCTTATCGAACAAATGATCCAGATATTTTTTAGGGGATAGAAAAGTAGGTCGCTACTTTTGAATGCTTAGTTTCAAAAATAGGATGAAGAAAAAGTGAATGATTTAAAAATTGACTGATTCAGACTATTTGAAAAGCGCTGCAAAATCTCTGACTGCAGTCGCAATGTCTTCTGCACTGTAAACACTACTAATTGCTGCCACCATATCGGCACCTTCTTGAACTAAAGGCTTGGCGTTTTCTGGTGTCATGCCACCAATCACGCAGACTGGCAAAGTTAATTCAGATTTAGCTTTGCTTACGATAGAAGCAGGTGTGCTGACTTCATATTTCTTTACACGCGATGGATAAAATCCACCAAAGGCTACATAACTTGCTCCAGCAATTTGTGCTTGCTCAGCCAAAGCAAAATCACCGTAACAAGATGCACCAAGTATTTTATCTTTGCCTATTAATGTACGTACAACTGCTACCGATGCATCAGTTCCACCTACGTGTATGCCGTCTGCATCTAGCTCTATACATAAATCAATATGATCATTCACGATGAAGGGCACATTATGTTGCCTACATAATTTTAATAATGCACCGGCTTGCTCTAAGCGTAGCTCCCCAGTTGCTGTTTTATGTCGGTACTGCAGCAATCCCACACCTGCTGACAACGCAATCTCCGTTGCTTTGATTAATGCTTCTGTATCATCCCAATCGGGTGTGACGAGATATAAGCCCTTCATTTCTGCTCCGATGATAAACGCTGAGGAATGAACTGACCTGCTGCTATCGCAAAGGCAGATTCCAAGGCTTGCTGTGTATAAGTCTGCGCCTTATCTAACGACATTTCCATACTCCAGCCTTGAGCTAAGCCTGCAGCAATGGCTGAAGCGAGCGTGCAACCTGATCCATGGAATTCGCCTTGCAGCCTAGTCCATGACCAACTGCGCTGCTGATCTTGACTAAACCAACGATTAATCACACTCGCATCTTGTGCATGACCACCTTTGATAAACACATGCGGTGTGTCTTGCATGAGCAAATTTGCTTGCTGCTCAATTGTTTGTATGTCTGCTGTGTGTTGTTCTGTGAGTTGATGTGTGAGCTTATGCGCTTCTAATGTATTGGGTGTGATGAGGGTGGCGAGTTTTCTGAGAGGCGCAATGATTTGAATTGCATCCTCACGCGTTAAATCATCACCATGTCCGCTTGCCAATACGGGATCAAGCACGACAGGCAGTTGCGGATTGTTCTGTCTTAATGAATGAATGCAGGCTGCTATTCGCTGCGCAATCACAGCGCTACCTACAATACCAATTTTAATCGCCGCGATATTAATTTTTTTTATCAACACTTCTATCTGTTGCTGCACGATGTGTTGATCAACAGGAGTAATGCCATAAACGCGATCGTTGTCTTGCACAGTGAGTGTGGTGACAATAGGTAAGGCATGCGCACCCATCGCAGCGATTGCCTGACTATCTGCTTGTATGCCTGCACCACCACTAGGATCAAGCCCTGCAAACACTAATACACAGGGACGAGTAATGTGAAGCGTCATGCAACGCGACCGGCCATAGGTGAAGAGGGTGATGCTGCAAATTTTCTTGGTATGCGACCTGCTAAAAATGCTTCACGTCCTGCTTCTATCGCTAACTTCATGGCATGTGCCATACGGATAGGATCCTTTGCACCTGCAATCGCTGTATTCATTAACACACCATCACAACCCAATTCCATCGCTATTGCCGCGTCGGATGCAGTGCCTACTCCTGCATCAACTAGCACCGGTACTTTGGCTTGATCAATTATGAGTGAAAGATTCCATGGATTTAAAATACCCATGCCTGATCCAATTAAGGAAGCAAGTGGCATGACTGCACAACAACCTATCTCTTCTAACATCTTGGCTTGTATAGGATCATCACTGCAATACACCATCACATCAAAACCATCTTGCACTAAAGTTTCTGCTGCTTTTAATGTTTCTGGCATATTCGGAAACAATGTTTTTTCATCTCCCAATACTTCTAATTTAACCAGTTTATGACCGTTTAATAATTCACGCGCGAGTTGCAAGGTATAGACAGCATCTTTAGCGTTATAACAACCTGCTGTGTTAGGCAGGATAGTGTATTTGGAAGGTGGCACTGCATCTAACAAGTTCGGTGCATTCGGATCCTGACCTATGTTCACACGACGAATCGCAACGGTAATAATATTGGCACCACTTGCCTCGGTTGCTAAGCGTGTTTCATCTAGATCTTTGTATTTACCACTACCCACTAATAAACGTGAACGATAAGTGATTCCCGCTATGGTGAGACCTTCACTCGCTGTGTTCTCATTGCGCTGCATACTTCTTCCTTGTGCTTTTTTTATTTGTAAATATCAACCGCCACCTATGGCTTTGACGATATCAACTTTTTCACCACCAACAAATCTCACCTCCGTCCATTTAGAACGCGGCACTACAGATCTATCCACTGCCACTGCCAATGCTTGATTGGTCAGTGACAGTGCATCAATTAAGTCTTGTACATTGTGGTGTGGTGCCACTTCATGTGGCTGCCCATTGAGTTCGATGGCAATCATTACTGTTTGCGATAAATCTCAGCGCCATTTTTTACAAATTCAACTGCTTTGACTTCCATGCCTTGTTTTAAGGCAGCGATTTCAGTTATGCCTTGTTGCGCTGCATAGTCACGTACTTCTTGTGTGATTTTCATAGAGCAGAAATGCGGACCACACATAGAGCAGAAGTGCGCCACCTTAGCGGAATCTTTAGGAAGAGTTTCATCATGAAACTCACGTGCTTTGTCTGGGTCTAAACCGAGATTGAATTGATCAGCCCAACGGAATTCAAAACGCGCTTTAGATAAAGCATTGTCACGAATTTGCGCACCCGGATGACCCTTAGCTAAATCAGCCGCATGCGCAGCAATTTTATAAGTAATGATGCCGTCTTTCACATCTACTTTATTTGGCAAACCTAAATGCTCTTTCGGTGTCACGTAACACAACATCGCTGTGCCATACCAACCGATTTGTGCAGCACCTATACCTGAGGTGATGTGATCATAGCCAGGTGCAATGTCAGTAGTGAGTGGTCCTAATGTGTAGAACGGCGCTTCATGGCATTGCTCTAGCTGCAAATCCATATTTTCTTTAATCATTTGCATAGGTACATGGCCAGGCCCTTCTATCATGACTTGTACATCATGCTTCCATGCGATTTGCGTGAGTTCACCTAGTGTTTTTAATTCACCTAATTGCGCTTCATCATTGGCGTCATAAATAGATCCAGGACGTAAACCATCTCCGATTGAGAAAGACACATCATAGGCTTTCATGATCTCGCAAATATCTTCGAAATGCTCATACAAGAATGATTCTTTGTGATGCGCGAGACACCACTTCGCCATAATGGAACCACCGCGTGACACAATCCCTGTCATACGTTTTGCTGTGAGTGGTACATAGCGCAGCAACACACCAGCATGAATGGTGAAGTAATCCACACCTTGCTCGGCTTGCTCAATTAAAGTGTCACGGAAAATTTCCCATGTCAGATCTTCGGCCTTGCCATTCACTTTTTCTAAGGCCTGATAGATGGGCACTGTTCCAATAGGAACGGGTGAATTACGAATGATCCACTCACGTGTTTCATGGATGTGTTTGCCAGTCGAGAGATCCATCACCGTGTCGCCACCCCAACGGATAGACCATGTCATTTTTTCTACTTCTTCACCAATCGATGAAGTGACTGCTGAGTTACCAATGTTGGCATTAATCTTCACTAAAAAATTGCGACCTATGATCATAGGTTCGCTTTCAGGATGATTAATGTTGGCAGGCATCACAGCGCGTCCACGTGCAATTTCACTACGCACAAATTCAGGTGTGATCACGGCAGGAATCGCTGCACCAAATGATTGACCTGGATGCTGACGTCCCATTAACTCAGCAAGTTTATTGCCGTTCGGGCCAGATTTTTTTAACTCTTCTATGTATTGTTCGCGTTGCAGGTTTTCACGGATGGCGATGTATTCCATCTCTGGCGTGATGATGCCTTGTTTTGCATAATGCATTTGCGTGACATTTTTACCGGCAATGGCGCGACGAGGTTTGCGATGTAAATTAAAACGTAATTCTGCAAGCTTAGGATCATTTAAGCGCTCAGTACCATACGCTGATGTAGGGCCGGCTAATTCTTCTGTGTCATTGCGCTCGGCTATCCATGCTGCACGCAAAGGCGCTAAGCCAGAACGGATATCAATCTTGACGGATGGATCAGTGTAAGGACCTGAAGTGTCATACACATATACAGGTGGATTTTTTTCTGCGCCAAAGGAAGCCGGCGTGTCGCTCTGACTGACTTCACGCATAGGCACACGCAAATCAGGGCGTGAACCTTGTATATAAATTTTTCGGGAATTGGGTAAAGGCTGAATTGCAGCCTCATCGACAGTCGCAGTCGCGGCCAGAAATTGTGGATTGGCGTTCATGTGCTTCCTTTGCTCAAACAGCGAGAGAGCACGGAATGCGGAGCGCACATCCTGGCTGCTTCCCTACGCTGGCATTATCCAGATCAGGTTGAGGGTATTTCTCACCCGCTTGCATACTTCACTGGCGGGACCCCTAGCAACAGCCAATAAAATTGACTGCTAATAGATTATCGCACAACATGATAACCCAGTAGCTTTACAAGAAAAGCAATACGTTGAGAATAAAAAAACCGCCCTAAGAGGGCGGAATGTTTGATAGTCAAGAAATTGGTGGAGTACTAAATTATTTTCCTAAAAGTTTTCAATGAGTCTCACTCTTTCATCATTTCTTATCGGGTGATCAGCCCCAATACTACGGTCTTTTATATAAACCGCTTCCAAACTATGATTATTTTTTAATGCCTCCCAAAGAAGATCTATTTTATCTTCAGTCAAATTCGTATTATCTAAATTTAAAGTCTTGATGCAAGTATTGTCTGATTGAAGCCATTTACTAAGAATTTTAAGAGCGCCTTTATATAGGTTATTTCCACTCAAATCAAGATGCTGTAAGGAGGACTTGTCACAAACCTGAATTTCATTAATTATCAAACCAAGTTCTTGATCTGATAATTGCAGTCCTGCAAGTGAGATTGTGTGAGCAGAATGCGTGAGTGCGATATTGCACATTATTTTTACGAACTTAAATTGATAATCTCGACTAGTAATTGAACTTAGATAGTTTTTTATAAAATAAAAGCCTTTACGATCAATTACAATTCTACTTAAATTTATTTCACCTAAGGTTATGCTATCGCATCTATCTGCACCATCTTTAATTTCCTTTAACAATTCAAAGGATTTATCATTTAAGTTACCGATGGAGTTAAAAGGTGGTACCCAATTATTTAACATCAAATCAATTTTTATTTGGTCTGAACTACCTCTCGAAAAAAGTGAATGTATTAGCTCTAGGCCTTTGTTATTAAACGCTTGATAATCCTCATTCCAATCTAAGATCTTAACTGGCAAAATATTAACGACTCTTAATCCCTTCAAACCAGAGAGACTTACGATCTGCTTAAGCGCTTCATTACCTTTAATTGTGAAATTTTTTTTGTTTTTTTCGTATGAAGAATCAAAAGTGAGATAAGGATAGTTGCCTACTAAACGATCAATATCTTCTTGACTGAATTCTGCATTTATATCGTTTGCTAGCGTAGATAGTAAATTTGGTATAACTGACTTAGTGATTTCGAATGAAACTTCATGCATCCCTTCTTCCGTCAACAACTGCCATACAAATTCACGATTAAATTTACTGATGTTTGCAAAGTTCATCAGATTTTTTGCTGTTACATGAATATGATTTAAATCAACAACATGTTCAAGTAAGATTTTTCTGATTACTTCTTTAGGCATGTGCTCAAAGAATGAAGTAGATTGCACTTCAAAGGCTGTAACACTATTCTTTTTTTGCGTCGAAGACGGACGCGATCTTATGGTGATTTCGGAGGTGGGTTTTTTGAATTTACCATTATCGTCTTCATCTGAAGACGAAGACGATTCAACAATGCTACTACTGCCCTCATCATCTGAACCAGAGGACTCAACAATACTACTGTCATCATCATGTCCAATTATTGAATTCTTATGTTCGTTTAATTGAATGGATGGATAGATTATTCTTCCGTTTATTTCTACAACGTTTCTTAAAGTGGGTGGAGTTGTTTTATTCTGGGAAGTGGAAGTTGGTTTATTGCTGCCAGTGTCACCATCTGAGCTGTTTAGATTTTGCTCTAAGTGTTTTGGTTTTACAGTTGAGTGCGCGAGTCTATCCATAATGTATTTTTAAAACTCCATTCAATTGTTTATCTAAGCCTGCCAACCAAATATCGAGACTTGATTGAGATTTTTCTAAGGCAAGCGCTTATTGCCGGCAATTGAGTTGCGTATTATCAAATTCAGTTTCATAGTTCACTTATTTATTTAAAAGCGTTCGCTATAAAACGATGTGCGATAGACAGTGATTTCGTCATAAGTATCTTCACGAGACCGGCTATCGGTTAAGAATAAAAAAACCGCCCTAAGAGGGCGGAATGTTTGTTGATTTAAAGGATTTTATGTATCAAATCCAATGAAAAAAGCCCGAGATTTTCACTCTCTTATCTTCTCTTATTGGATGATCATCTGGCAAATTAGACATGGTTTTTATTTCAACTACTTCTAAACTATGATTATTTTTTAATGCCTCGTAAATAATAGATAATTCATTATTATGCATATTTGTATTATTTAAATTTAATGTCTTGATACAAGTCATATCTGATTGCAGCCATGCACTAATACTTTTTACTCCATGTTCATTAATGTGATTTTCACTTAGATTTAGATGTTGTAGGGATGCATTGTCACATTCTCGAATTTCATTAATTATTAATCCGATTTCTTCATCAGAAAAATTCAAGCCTTCCAATGAAATTGTATGTACAGAATGCGATAGTGCGATATTGCACATCACTTTTACAAACTTAAATTGATACTTACGATTACGAAATGACCTTGAATCTTGATGCGAACCAAACAAACTTGAACTAGAACTATAATTTCTACTCAAAATTATTTCACCGAAGGACACACTGTCGCATTTATCTGCTATATCTTGAATTTTTTTTATTAGATCAAAGGATTTGTCATTTAATTTAGCCTTTGAGTATAGAGAGGGCACCCAATTATTGTAGGTAAAATCTATTTCTACTGGATCTAATGTTTTTCTAGATAATAGTTCGTAGATTAATTCAGGTCCGTTTCTGTTACAGACTATCGTTGTCTCATTCCACTCAGAGATTTTTTCCGGTAGATTATTAACGATTCTTATCTTTTTCAATTCAGGGTGATGCACGATCTGTTTAAGTGCATCAACAGCCTTATTTGTAAATGTATATCTTTTATATGAACAATCCAAAGTCATATAAGGCCAATCGTGTACTAAGCTATCGATATCAGCATGGATAACTTTTTCTTTTTTATCGTTTACTAACTTGGTTAGAGACTTTGGTATTACTGATTTTGTTATTTCAAATGAGACTTCATGCAAGCCAACTTCTGTCAATAAATTCCGTACACATTCCCGATTAAATTTACTGATAGCTGCGAAAGCCATCATATTTTTTGCTACTTTCGAAATATTATTAAAATTAATGTCATCCCCAATAAGAATTTTTTTGATGACATCAAGTGGCATGTTTTCAAAAAAACGAATAGAAAACACATTAGAAAGCGGTCGCCTATTCCCTTTCTGAGTAGAAGCTGGTTTCAGATTTAATGTAGTCTCTAAATCAGAATGGTTGAGTTCGCCATTTGCCTCCTCACTGGAGAATGAAGACGATTCGACAATATTGCTGCTGTCTTCTTCAGCTCTATATTTATCTTCTTTCCATTGAATAGAAGAGTAGATGATTACTTCATTTTTTTTAGTAATATTTCGGTAGCTTGGCGGCGTAATTTGATTCTGTGAAATTGAAGTTAGATTTTTATTGCTTCCACTTGCATCTAATTTGTTTAGATTTTGCTCTACATGTTTTGGTGCACCAATAGAGCAGGTAGGTCTAGCCATAAAATATTCTGATATTCCTAATCAAATGTTCATAGAAGCTTACCAACAAAATATCTATGTGGAATTGAGATTTCATCAACGCAAGTGCAGATTGCAGGTAACCGAGTTGCGTATTATCAAATATGATTTTTATGGTCTTATTATTTTTTTAGAAAAATTAACTGCATAATGTGTATGACAGCCAATCACCTTGCCATTGAATAGCTTTAGAGAAAAAAATCTATTAAGAATAAAAAAACCGCCCTGAGAGGGCGGAGTGTTTATAGAAAAATTTGTTAAATTTCAAATATGATCAAATAAGCTTTTTAATGATTTTAATTCTTTCATCATTTATTGCCGGAAGATTTATTGGGTTTTCACCAGCATAGATTTCAACTAATTCCAAAGTAAAATTATTTTTTAATGCATCAGCAAGAATTGTAATTTTATCCTTAGGCATGCCCGCATAACTTAACTTTATAGTCTTCAAACAAATATTCTCTGATTTCAATAACTCAATAAGACTCTGAAAAGCATCTTCTTTAATATAATTACCTCTTAAATCTAGATGCTGCAAAGATGATTTATCACAAAGCTGAATTTCATTAAGTAGCAACGCAAGTCGCTCATCTGAAAAAAATAAACCCCTTAGAGAAATCGTGTGTGCGAAATGTGATAGGGCAATATTGCATATCATTTTTACAAAATTAAATCGAAACTTCTTTTGCTGCGGAGTCTTGTGATCAAGTTTGCGAATATCAGCAAAAAAATTCGCGTCTACGCCTCTGCTTAAATCTATTTCACCAAATCTAATGCTGTTACAACTATCTGCTCTATCTTGAGTTTTTTTTATCAGATCCAAAAATCCATTTTTATCCCTAAATTTAGAAGTAAAAGGCGGCACCCAATTATTGAATATAAAATCAACCATTAACGGGTCCGGACTTTCTCTCGACAATAGTGAATATATTAATACTAAGCCATTGTTATTACGGACTCGTATACTTTCACTCATGTCACATTCTTCCGTTTGTTTGCTTATAACTCTTAATTCCCTCAAGTTTGGGTGACAGACGATCTTGTTCATTAATTTAAGACCCCTTTTTGTAAATTTTATGTCTTCAAGATCTCCCTTTTTATTTTTTTCCTCTTGGTATGAACAATCAAATGTAAGATAAGGCCAGTGGTATACAAAATCATTAATATCTGCTTCTGTGAATTTTGCTTTTTTATTTTCTGCTAGCCTAGCAAGTAAATCCGGTATCGCTGATTTAGTGATTTCGAACGACACTTCACGCAGCACTTCTTCAGTCAATAAATTACGCACAAATTCACGATTAAATTTACTAATGCTAGCGAAATGCATCAGGTTTTTTGCTCTTGTTGGAATATCATTTAAATCAATGATGTGATCAAGGAGGATTTTTCTGATGACATCCTCAGGCATATGTCTAAAGGAATTAATGAGAGGTGCTTCGCAGTTAATGGCAACATTCGTTTTCTGTATTGAAGATGGACGTGAGCTCAACGTAGGTTCTGAAGCTGTATGAATTTCTTCACTTCTCCCCTGCTCATCTGAACCAGAAGACGATTCAACGATACTGCTACTGTCTTCTTCAAATTTATTTATCGATCTTTTATTTTTATCTTCCTTCCATTGAATAGAAGGATATTTTTTGTCTTCATAATTTCTTGGATTGATACTCAAAGTAGGGCGAGCTGAATGATTATGTGAAGAAGTTGTTGAATTATTGTTGAAATTTATAAAATTCGATGTGTTAGATAATTGCTCTTGATTTCCTTGTCTTGCATAAGGGTGAATAGGTGCAGCTTTAGGTGTAGATCTAGCCATAGTATATTTTTAATACTCCAATTCAATAGTTCATCAAAGCTTGCCAACAAAAATTCCAGTCTTGATTGAGATTTCGTTAAGGTAAGCGCTTTTTGTAGGCAATTGAGTTGAGCATTCCCACATTCAGTTTCATCGTTCATCTATTTATTTAAATACGTTCGCTATAAAACGATGTGCGATAGACAGTGATTTCGTCATAAGTATCTTCACGAGACCGGCTATCGATTAAGAATAAAAAAACCGCCCTTAGAGGGCGGAGTGTTTATAGTCTAAGCAACATGCTGAGTACTAAATCTTGGCGATCCGACTTAAGTAATTTTTACTCTTGAATCTTTTCTTATCGGGTGATCTCCTGGCATAAAAACTTCGCCGATTTCAATCAATTCCAAACTATGATTATTTTTTAATGCATCGCAGAGGATGTCTAAGTCATCCTTAACCAAATTCGTATTTTTTAAATTTAAATTTTTTATACAAACCGTGTCTGACTGAAGCCATTTGCTAAGACTTTTAATTGCATTATCCGCGATAGAATTTCCACTTAAGTCTAGATGTTGTAATGTTGATTTATCACATTTTTGAATTTCATTTAATATCAACGAAAGCTGTTCATCAGAAAAACTTAATCCATTCAGTGAAATTGTGTGCGCAGAATAAAAAAGTGCAATATTGCACATCATTTTTGTAAAATTTAATCGATACTTCTTTTGCTGCGGCGATATTGAATCACGATCATAAACTCTCTTTGCATAGAAAGCCTTTGTACTTCTACTCAAATCTAGTTTGCCAAAGCTTAAATTTTCACAATTATTTACTCTATCTTGAATTTTATTTATCAGATCCAACGATTTATCTTTTAACTGCCCCCTGGAATTTATAGGCGGCACCCAATTATTGAATATAAAATCAACTTTTAATGGTTCTGTATTCTTTCTCGATAACAGTGCATATATTATTTCTGGTCCATTTTTATTACACACCCGAAAATCCTTACTTGGATTTATGCATTCTTTGGGTAGATTATTAATGATTCTTATCGCCTTCAATCCAGGGTGACTCACAATCTTTTTCAGTAACTCAAGACCTCTGTTTGTAAATGTTGTGTTTTTTTGCAATGAACAATCAAATGTAAGATAAGGCCAGTGGTATACAAAATCATTAATATCTGCTTCTGTGAATTTTGCTTTTTTATTTTCTGCTAGCCTAGCAAGTAAATCCGGTATCGCTGATTTAGTGATTTCGAACGACACTTCATGCAACCCTTCTTCAGACAATAACTCACGTATGAATTCTCGATTAAATTTACTGATACTAGCAAAGTGCATTAGATTTTTTGCTGTTGTCGGAATATCTTTCAAATCAATCAAGTGCTCAAAGAGGATTTTTCTGATGACATCCTCAGGCATATGTCTAAAGGAATTAATGAGAGGTGCTTCGTAGGGGGCAGCTAAGTTTTTTTTCTGAACTGCAGATGGTCGGGAAGTTAATATAGGTTCTGTAGTTGGTTGAAACAATGCATAATATTTTTCTTCATCTGAATAAGATGAGGGTTCAACAATGCTGCTGCTATCTTCTTCAATTGAATACGAAGAGGGTTCAACAATACTGCTACTGTCCTCGCTCACTGAATATGAAGAGGGTTCAACAATACTGCTGCTATCTTCGTCAGAGTTATTTTTTAAATTTCCGTATTGATTTTCTCCTTGCTGAATAAATCTGTAGAGTTTTAATTCCTTATTTTTGGTGATAATTCGTAAGGCGGGAGGAGTTACATGATTCTGTGAGGTAGAAATCGAATTATTGTTGAATTGCCTAGAATTCGAAGTGTTAGATAATTGCTCTGGATTTTCTTGTATTGGATAAGGGTGAATAGGTGTAGGTGTAGATGTAGATGTAGATGTAGGTCTAGCCATAGTATGTTTTTAATACTCCAAATCAATTGTTCATCAAACTTGCCAACAAAAAATCGAGTCTTGATTGAAATTTCGTTAAGGCAAGCGCTTATTGCAGGCAATTGAGTTGTGTATTATCAAATTCAGTTTCACGGTTTTATTATTTATTTAACTGAATTCATTAAAAAGCTGCGTCTTTTCAGTATTTATCTCGATTGACTAGCTTTTGATTCTTTAAGCTTGCGGATTATTTTTCAAGCCATCTGAAAACCCCAATTTATGGCTTTAATACTGATTCCACCTATCCTGTGCTGCCCCGTATAATTCAGCCTTCCGCAAAATTTTGAGCAAAATCATGGAACTGGCTAAAGCCTTCGAACCGGCAGAAATCGAACAATATTGGCGTTCTGAATGGGAAAAGCGCGGCTATTTTGCTGCGACTACCGATGCCAATAAACCATCATTCAGCATTCAGCTGCCACCACCGAATGTGACGGGCACGCTGCACATGGGGCATGCATTCAATCAGACGATTATGGATGGCCTAACTCGCTACTATCGTATGCGTGGCCACAACACAGCTTGGATACCTGGCACGGATCACGCCGGTATTGCTACGCAAATCGTGGTGGAGCGCCAGCTCGATGCACAAAAAATTTCACGTCATGATTTAGGTCGCGAAAAATTTTTAGAAAAAGTCTGGGAATGGAAAGAGCATTCAGGCTCCACCATTACAGGACAAATGCGTCGCATGGGCACTTCGCCAGACTGGAAGCGCGAATACTTCACGATGGACGACAAAATGTCCAAAGCGGTGACGGAAGTGTTTGTGCGTTTAGTTGAACAAGGTTTGATTTATCGCGGCAAGCGTTTAGTGAATTGGGATCCGGTGTTAGGCACCGCTGTGTCAGATCTGGAAGTGGTGTCGGAAGAAGAAGATGGCAGTATGTGGCACATACGTTATCCCTTCGTGGATGGGAGTGGTCATTTAACTGTTGCGACGACTCGTCCTGAGACCTTATTAGGCGACGTGGCAGTTGCTGTCGATCCAACTGATGAACGTTACACACAATTCATAGGCAAAAAACTCAAACTGCCATTAACGGATCGTGAAATTCCTGTGATTGCGGATAGCTATGTCGATAAAGCTTTTGGTACAGGCTGCGTCAAAATCACTCCTGCACATGATTTCAATGACTATGCTGTAGGACAGCGCCATCAATGTGAACTGATCAACATCTTCACGCTTGATGCAAAAGTAAATGACACCGCACCGCTTGCTTATCGTGGCATGGATAGATTCGTCGCACGTAAACAAATTGTGGCTGATCTGGATGCACAAGGTTTATTAGAACTGGTGAAGCCGCATAAACTCATGGTGCCTCGTGGTGATCGTACTGGTGTGGTGATTGAACCTATGCTGACTGATCAATGGTTTGTTGCTATGAGTAAGCCAGCACCAGCGGGCACGCACTTTCCTGGCAAATCGATTGCAGAAGTGGCATTAGAAAAAGTCGCGCAAGGTGAAGTGAAATTTGTGCCTGAAAACTGGAGCACAACCTACAACCAGTGGCTCAACAATATTCAAGACTGGTGTATCTCACGTCAGTTATGGTGGGGCCATCAAATACCTGCATGGTATGACGATGCTGGTAATTATTATGTTGCACGCACTGAAACCGAAGCACTCGCCAAAGCACATGCAGCAGGTTATACAGGTAAGTTAACCCGCGATGAAGATGTGCTCGATACCTGGTTCTCTTCCGCATTGGTGCCGTTCTCGACTTTAGGCTGGCCTGAAGAAACGCCTGATATGAAGATGTTTTTACCTTCTTCAGTCTTGGTCACTGGCTTTGACATTATTTTCTTCTGGGTCGCGCGTATGGTGATGATGACCACGCACTTCACTGGCAAAGTCCCTTTCAATACTGTCTATGTACATGGATTGGTGCGTGATGCTCAAGGCCAGAAGATGTCTAAGTCTAAGGGTAATACTTTAGATCCAATTGATCTGATTGATGGCATAGAAGTAGAAGCCTTAGTTGCTAAACGTACTGCAGGTTTAATGAATCCTAAACAAGCAGAGAGCATTGCTAAAGCTACTCGCAAAGAATTTGCAAATGGTATTGCTGCGTTTGGTACGGATGCATTACGTTTCACAATGGCGAGTTATGCCTCACTCGGTAGAAATATTAATTTTGATTTAAGTCGTTGCGAAGGTTATAGAAATTTTTGCAACAAGCTGTGGAATGCTACGCGCTTTGTTTTAATGAATACCGAAGGTAAGGACTGTGGTCTGGAAGAACATGGTGCTGAAGCTTGCGCAACGGGTAGCTATCTCGATTTCTCACAAGCTGATCGTTGGATCGTGTCGCAATTACAGCGCACCGAAGCAGAAGTAGAAAAAGGCTTTGCAGACTACCGTTTCGACAATATCGCTACTGCTATTTATAAATTCATTTGGGATGAATATTGCGATTGGTATTTAGAAGTCGCTAAGGTGCAGTTACAACAAGGCAGTGAAGCACAACAACGCGCAACGCGTCGCACTTTATTGCGTGTGCTTGAAACGGTTTTACGTCTTGCTCACCCTATCATTCCTTTCGTGACTGAGCAATTATGGCAAACCGTTGCGCCGCTTTCAGGTCGCACGCTGAACCCTGCAGGTGATTCCATTATGCTGCAGGCTTATCCTGAACCTAATCTCAAGAAAATTGATGAAAAGGCTGAAGGCTGGATGCAAGAACTCAAAGCACTCACCGATGCTTGTCGTAATTTGCGTGGTGAAATGCAGTTATCACCTGCAACCAAAGTGCCGCTCATCGTAGAAGGGCAAGATCATGCGCGCTTAAGTGGATTCGCACCTTATTTGCAAGCATTGGCAAAACTGTCGCAAGTTGAAGTGGTTGAGAAATTACCTGACTCACCTGCTCCAGTTTCCGTTGTGAACACCACTCGTCTGATGTTGAAAGTGGAAATTGATGTTGCTGCTGAGCGTGAACGTCTTAGCAAAGAAATCACGCGCTTAGAAGGTGAAATCACTAAAGCGAATGCAAAACTAGAAAATGAAAGTTTTGTGGCACGCGCACCTGCACAAGTAGTGGCGCAAGAAAAAGAACGGGTTGCGAATTTTTCTGCTACGTTAGAAAAATTACGTGATCAAATATTAAAACTAAAATAATCTAACTGCACTACCCATAAAAAATAACAAGGAGACGACATGATGCAAAAAATTATTCTTAGAGCCTTAACTTTCGCAGTAGCGCTGTTCAGTGCTGCTGTTTCACCTTCGTATGCAGCAGATGCAATATCGCCCGTTGGTTTGTGGCGCACGATTGATGATGAAACAGGCAAAGCAAAATCTTTGGTGCGCATTACTGAAGTGAATGGTGAATTTCAAGGCACGATAGAAAAATTATTTCGCGAGCCAAGTGAAGATCAAACTCCACGCTGCGATAAATGTACGGGCGATAAAAAAGACAAGCCTGTGATCGGCATGATGATTATGACTGGCTTGAAGCATGATGGAAAAATCTATGCTGGCGGTGAAATTACCGATCCAAAAAACGGCAAGACGTATAAATGCAAAATGTGGACAGAAGAACAGGGTAAAAAACTACATGTGCGCGGCTTTATAGGCATGGCACTTTTAGGTAGAACGCAAATTTGGGTGAGAGAACAATAAGTAAAAACTCCTTCAGTTCTGACACCAATACTAAAGTCAGAACTGAAGCAATGTTTTAACTAAGTGTTTTAACTAAGTGTTTCAACTAATTTTTCTACTGTGTGTGAATGACGCTGAGTACATCATGCAGTGAAAATTAGTGTTGATCCCACAAATCACCGTTGGGACTCGTTTTAGGTGCAGTAACACCAAAATGTCTATACGCAATGGGTGTCGCAATGCGACCACGTGGTGTACGTTGTAAAAAGCCTTGTTGTATTAAATAAGGTTCAAGTACATCTTCAATGGTGTCACGTTCTTCACCAATGGCTGCAGCGAGATTATCTAACCCCACTGGTCCGCCACCAAATTTAAATAGCACGGCTTCTAAAAGTTTGCGATCCATCAGATCAAAACCAACTGGATCTACATCTAGCATTACTAAGGCAGCATCTGCCATTTCTTTCGTGATCTCGCCTTTACCTTTGACTTCTGCATAATCGCGCACACGTCTTAATAAACGATTCGCAATACGTGGTGTGCCACGACTGCGTCGCGCAATTTCTAAAGCACCCTCACCTTCAATCACCGCTTTTAATAAAGCTGCACTACGTGTGACGATGCGTGCTAACTGCTCAGGTGTATAAAACTCGAGTCGACCCACAATACCAAATCGATCACGCAAAGGATTAGTCAACATCCCAGCGCGTGTAGTGGCACCGACTAAGGTAAAGGGTTGTAGATCAAGGCGCACTGAACGTGCAGCAGGACCTTCACCTATCATGATGTCGATTTGATAGTCCTCAAGAGCGGGATAAAGAATTTCTTCTACAACGGGAGATAAGCGATGTATCTCATCAATGAACAAGACATCATTCGCTTCTAGATTCGTCAGCAAAGCTGCAAGATCACCCGCACGCTCTAATACTGGACCTGAAGTCTGACGCAGATTCACACCCATTTCGCGCGCAATAATATGCGCCAGTGTGGTTTTACCTAAACCCGGAGGGCCAAATAGCAAAGTGTGGTCGAGTGCTTCACTGCGATTTTTTGCAGCAGTGATAAAAATATTTAACTGATCACGAATTTTTTCTTGTCCAACGTATTCATCCAGTTTATGTGGACGCAAAGCACGCTCTATCGCCTCTTCATTCGGCGAAACGGGTGTCGCCGCAATAATGCGTTGTTCGTTGAAATCGTCGGTCTGTATGCTCATGACAGCATTGTAGCCTGAGGAGGATGAAAGACGGTTTTATCAGACTTTGGATAAAGCTTTCAAAGCCTGACGTATGCCTTCGGTGACGGTGCTGCCTGCTGGGACTTGTTTGACCGCGAGCATGGCTTCTTTGTCGGAATAACCCAATGCGATTAAGGCGTTCAATATATCGGTGTTCACATCCGGTGCTGCGCCACTTCCCGCACCCAGATCTGCGCCTAATTTTCCTTTTAGTTCTAGCAGCAAACGCTCTGCTGTTTTTTTACCTACACCAGGAATACGGGTTAAGCGCGCAGGTTCTTGCAAGGTGACTGCCTGCGCAAGATCAGCAACCGACATGCCAGACAACAGGGACAATGCAGTGCGCGCACCCACTCCACTGATTTTAATGAGCTGTCTGAATAGTTCACGCTCTTCTGTGCTGCCAAAGCCATATAACAATTGTGCATCTTCGCGCACGACGAAATGCGTGAGCAACGTTATTTTTTCACCTGCTGCTGGCAAGTTATAAAACGTACTCATAGGTACGCTGACTTCATAGCCTACGCCATTGCAGTCAACTAATAACTGCAATGGATTTTTATCTACGAGTATGCCAACGAGACGACCTATCATGCGCGTGTTCCGAAATTGATTTCAAAATATTTTAAAACGAATAGGCAGTAATGACTTTTAGCTTATCCGACTAAACGACCACCTTTGAGGCGCAAACCTTTGCGCGCTAGTTCAGGTGCTAATGCTGCTAAGCCTGCGGTTCCTGCAGCACTATGTGCATGACAAATCGCTACGGCTAATGCATCTGCTGCATCTGTACCTGGCAAACCTTTTAATGAAAGTAAGCGTTGCACCATTTCTTGCACTTGTGATTTCTGCGCTTTACCCTGACCCACTACGGCTTTTTTAACTTGTAAAGCGGTGTATTCAGCTACGCTAAGATTGGCTTGCACTAAACCACAGATAGCCGCACCACGCGCTTGTCCTAATAATAAAGTGGATTGTGGATTCACATTAGAAAACACAATTTCTATTGCAGCACAGCTGGGTTGATAAGTTTTTATCACTTCACCCACACCATCCAAAATCACTTTTAAGCGCGAGGGCAAATCACCTTGTGGAATGCGTATCGTACCGGAGGCGATGTAAATTAATTTTTGACCTTCTTTGCGGATGACGCCAAAGCCTGTGACATTCAGCCCTGGATCTATGCCTAAGATGATCATACGCTGTTTTTATAATCTGTTTTAATGTCTGAAATGTCTAACGCCGGTGAGCGCCATGACCACGCCTTGTTCATCCGCTGCATCCATGACTTCTTGATCACGCATAGAACCACCAGGTTGTATTACGGCTGTTGCACCTGCAGCGACGACTACATCTAAACCATCACGGAAAGGGAAGAAGGCATCGGAAGCGACCACGGATCCCGCAAGTGTTAATCCTGCGTTTTGCGCTTTAATCGATGCAATGCGTGCTGAATCAACCCGACTCATTTGTCCTGCACCCACACCGAGTGTCATACCTTTGCCGCAAAATACAATCGCATTTGACTTCACAAACTTTGCCACCTTCCATGCAAAGAGCATGTCTTGTAATTGTTCTGGCGTTGGCTGTTTTTTACTGACGATTTTTAATTCAGACAGCGCGACATTTTTTGCATCAGGTGATTGCAATAACACACCACCACCCACACGTTTAAAGTCATACGCATTATTACCATGCGCTAGCGGAATTTCTAGTAAGCGCACATTTTGTTTTGCTTCAAATACTTTACGTGCTTCTGCTGTAAAAGAAGGCGCGATTAAAACTTCAACAAATTGTTTGGCAACTGCTTCAGCAGCTAAACCATCACATTCCACATTAAACGCAATAATGCCGCCAAATGCAGAGGTGGGATCGGTTTGTAATGCTTTGCTATAGGCTTCTAATGCGTTGGCACCTAAAGCAACACCGCAAGGATTGGCATGTTTAATGATGACGCAGGCTGGTGTAGCAAAAGATTTTACACATTCCCAAGCTGCGTCGGCATCAGCGATGTTGTTATAAGAAAGTTCTTTGCCTTGCAGTTGTGTGTAATTCGCTAGCGTACCATCGACTGTTTGCGCATCGCGATAAAAAGCTGCCGACTGATGCGGATTTTCACCATACCGCATGTCTTGCACTTTTTCGAATTGCAGATTAAGCGTAGCGGGATAAGCAGAGCGTGTAGTGTGT
Organism: Oxalobacteraceae bacterium; assembly: GCA_947454475.1. Classification (GTDB taxonomy): domain Bacteria; phylum Pseudomonadota; class Gammaproteobacteria; order Burkholderiales; family Burkholderiaceae_D; genus Pernthalerella. Next base: position 8,595 of record CANGLD010000002.1, on the reverse strand, counting down.
TGACGATCTTCACCGAGTGAACTCAGATAATTCGTGATGGAGCCATCGTATTGCGCTGTATGCGCAAAAACTTTTAATGCCAATCCAAAGCGTGTATCAAAACAGACCTCACCTTGGTTAGTCTGCATTTCTTGCAACACAGTTTGATAGTCTGCTGGATCACAAATGACGACAACATCTTTATGATTTTTTGCAGAAGAGCGCAGCATCGCTGGGCCACCGATATCGATGTTTTCAATGGCGTCTTCTAGACTGCACTGATCTTTTGCGACAGTTTGCTGAAAAGGATACAGATTGACCACCACCATATCGATAGTGGGTATGTCATGCGCTTGCAAGGCATCGGTGTGTGATTGCATATCACGACGCGCCAGTATGCCGCCATGCACCTTCGGATGCAGAGTCTTAACTCGACCATCTAACATTTCAGGAAAGCCTGTGTAATCCGCCACTTCTGTCACTGGCAGTCCATGCTCTGCCAACATTTTTGCTGTACCACCTGTAGAGAGTAACTTGACCTGCATCGCATGTAAGGCACGGGCGAATTCGAGTACACCGGTTTTGTCTGAGACGGAAATCAGTGCTTGTTTAATCATGGTTATTTGAAAAAAGATGAGTGTCTAAAAAGAGTCTAGAGATAGTGACTAACTTTGAATTTCATTACTGCGCATACTGTACTAATGAACAACCCACAGCACTGCCGCTTTATATCAAATCATGTTGCTGTAATTTTTTGCGCAATGTATTGCGATTAATACCCAACATTTCTGCAGCATGCGACTGATTACCCTCGGCACGATCCATCACCGCTTCAAGAATAGGTTTTTCTACTGTAAAAATTACCATCTCATATACGTTGGAGGGCTCTAACTCGCCTAAATCCCGAAAATATTTTTCGAGACTTTTTCTCACAACGTCTTGAATGTTGTCTTTGCTCATGCGAAACCGATACAAAAAATGTTGGGTCTGTCAGGCCGCCAGCTTTTCTCGGGCGGGGGCATATTGTAACCGCTCGCCCCATGCTAGCTGAGATTCGAAAAAAACATCGACTGCTTGTAGTTGTTGTTCGCAATTTTCCAACGTATTCATATGCTGACGAAAAATTTTCTCACCTTCTAAACCTTGCACATACCAAGCGATATGTTTACGTGCTGTGCGCACACCTAAATATGTGCCATAGAAGCTGTAATGCGCCTGTAAATGCTGCGCCATTAATGCACGCACTTCATTAACTTCAGGTGCAGGCAAAAGTTGGCCTGTTCGTAAAAAATAATCTATCTCACGAAATATCCAAGGACGTCCTTGTGCAGCACGACCTATCATGACGGCATCAGCACCGGTTTTTTCTAACACCGCTTTAGCTTTGTGTGGGCTATCAATATCACCATTCGCCACCACGGGTATCGATACTGCAGCCTTTACAGCTGCAATGGTGTCGTATTCAGCTAAACCGCTATAACCATCGGCACGGGTACGACCATGCAAGGTCAACATGGCTATGCCACTTTGCTCAGCTATGCGTGCAATCGTGAGTGCATTTTTATGCGCTCTATCCCAACCTGTGCGAAATTTCAATGTGACAGGTACATCGACTGCCGCAACGACTGCTTCGAGTATAGAAGCAACTAAAATTTCATCTTGCAGCAAAGCTGAACCACACCATTTATTACATACTTTTTTTACAGGGCAGCCCATGTTGATATCAATGATCTGCGCACCTCTATCGACATTAAAGCGCGCTGCTTCTGCCAACATCTGAGGCTCTGCACCTGCAATTTGCACGGCCTTAGGTTCCATCTCACCTTCGTGATTAATACGTCGTGTGCTTTTTTCTGTTGCCCACAAACGCGGATTGGATGCTGCCATTTCAGAGACGGCATAGCCTGCACCCAGTTCCTTACACAACTGACGAAATGGTCTATCCGTTACACCTGCCATAGGCGCGACAAAGACATTGTTGCGGAGTTGGTAAGAGCCGAGTTGCACGAAGGTGATCCGAAAGAATAAGAACTGCTATTTTATCTGGAAAGATCATGCAAATGAGAGCCGCATGAATAAGAAAAATGATGCGTAGATGACTAAGCTGTTAACGATCAATTTCATCTAAAGCATTTTGCAAATGTAACTTCTCTGCCCATTGCATTACTTGCATGGTTTGCCCATTCCAACTTAGTCGATTAATTGCTGCATTCGCAATTTCACAACGACGCTCTGACCATAAACTAATGCTATGTGCATAACGATATAGACAGTCTAAGACACCACCATGGGTCAGCAATAATAGTTTTTGTCCTTTATGTTGTTCAGCTAATGCAGTCACTGCTTGTACTGAACGTGTATAAAATTCTTGCATGGTTTCACCTACCCGCTCGCCTTCAGGAAAACGCGCATGAGGATCATGGGAACGCCATTCTTTATAGGCTTCTGGATAACGCTGACTAATTTCGTCATACATCAATCCCTCGAAAGCACCATAACAACGCTCTCTTAATGCACTGGTTTTGTGCACTTGCATGTTATGCAAATCAGCGACTGCTTGGGCCGTATAAAAAGCACGATGTAAATCACTCGCATAAATAACATCCGGCTTTTCTTGATGCAAAGCTTGAGCTAATGCTTGTGCCTGCGACCGACCCATGTCATTTAAATCAACATCAATATGACCTTGTAGTCGACGTACGCGATTCCAATCGGTTTCGCCATGTCGTATTAGTATAATTTCTGTCATCGCTAGTGTGCTTAACTTAATGCTGCTCTGGATGCTTCTGTTGATGGTGCGGTGATACTTGCAACCAAAAAGTGACTGGACCATCGTTTGTTAATGACACTTGCATATCTGCACCGAAACGACCTGTTTCAACTTTGGCGTGTACATCACGCGCAATAGCTACAAAATAATCAAACAATTTATTCGCTACGTCAGGTGGTGCTGCAGGCGTGAAAGAAGGTCGGGTGCCAGAGCGGGTATCCGCTGCTAGTGTGAATTGCGGCACGAGTAATAACGCACCGCCTGCTTGTTCGAGATTGAGATTCATTTTGCCAGCCGCATCAGAAAACACACGATACGTCAGCAATTTAGTTAACAAGGCTTGTGCTTCTTTTTCCGTATCATCACGCTCGGCACACACTAACACCATCAAACCTTTTTGTATGCGCCCTATCTCTTGTCCTTCAACACTGACACCAGCTTGCGTGACTCTTTGTAGCAAGGCAATCACGAGAGTGTGACTCTAGCAAATTTACGTTTCCCTACTTGCAGCACAAAGGTTCCTACTTCTACTTTCAAACCTTTGTCACTAATGGTTTCACCATCTATGCGCACACCACCTTGTTCAACCATACGCAATGCTTCCGATGATGAAGCACAAAGATTGGCAAGCTTGAGTAGTTGACCTATGCCCAATGGCGCACCAGACAAATTCATCTCGGGCACCACATCAGGAATACCACCACGAGCACGTCTATCAAAATCTAACACTGCTTCCTCAGCTGCAGCACGATGATGAAAACGTTCTACGATTTCTTGTGCTAACAACACTTTGATATCACGCGGATTACGACCATCGGCAACTTCTTGTTTGAATGTCGCTATCTCAGTGAGTGAACGGAATGAAAGCAATTCATAGTAACGCCACATCATGACATCAGAAATACTCATCACCTTAGCAAACATAGTGTTAGCAGGTTCGGTAATACCTATGTAATTGCCTTTGGACTTAGACATTTTTTCTACGCCATCTAATCCTTCTAATAAAGGCATGGTTAAGATGCACTGCGGCGATTGTCCGTAATCTTTTTGTAGTTCACGACCGACTAATAAATTAAATTTCTGATCCGTGCCGCCTATTTCCAAATCCGATTTCAATGCGACTGAATCGTAGCCTTGCATGAGCGGGTACAACAACTCATGTACAGAAATTGGCGTGCCTGCTTTAAAACGTTTTGTGAAATCTTCGCGCTCCAAAATGCGTGCAACGGTGTAACGCGCAGATAACTGAATCATGCCGCGCGCACCGAGTGGATCACACCATTCCGAGTTGTAGCGAATTTCTGTGCGACTAGGATCGAGCACTAAACTCGCTTGCGCAAAATACGTCTTCGCATTCATTTCGATTTCTTCACGCGTTAAGGGTGGGCGCGTGATATTTCGTCCGGATGGATCGCCAATCATGGAAGTGAAATCGCCAATCAGAAAAATAACGGTATGCCCCAAATCCTGAATTTGTCGCATTTTGTTCAACACCACGGTATGACCCAAATGCAAATCAGGTGCTGTGGGATCCAAACCTAGCTTGATGCGTAAGGGTGTTGCAGTGCGTTCAGCATGCGCTAGTTTTTGCGCAAACTCGGATTCAATGAGTAATTCCTCCGCACCGCGTTTGATGATGGTGAGTGCCGATTGCACGGAATCGGAGAGAGGAACTGCAGAATTTGTAGCGTTGTTAGTCATGAGTTATCTTATTTGCAATTAAAGGCTGCTTTGCTAAGGCTTTTGTTATAATCCGCAGTCTATTTTATTGCCTAGATTGCGGAAAACTCTCTTCGCGGCACTTCACACGCTTGCCCGAGGAAAAACGCCAGATTCTAGCTTATTGCATGCGCCTCAAAGATAAATTCATTGAAATTCGGACTGTTATTTGGTCTACCCTGCGTCACTCCCGTAAAGCCCGATCCGTCTCTGCGTATGCATTGGGTCTCGGTTTTATCGCGTTTGGCGCTGCAGGCGTAGTGCCTGCGCCAGATTTACCGAATTTCATTACCACCACCACAGTAGAAGAACTGGCCTTGCCTGACGTCTCTACGCAGATTGCAACCCTGAGTCCAGATTCACAGCAGTTCATCGCAGAAGAGCGTGTGCGCTCTGGCGATAGCTTGGGGGCTTTAATAGAGCGATTAGGTGTTGATGATCAACAAGCCGCTAACTTTATCCGCACTGATCCCGTGGCACGTAATCTGATTAATTTACGTCCAGGTCGCGTAGTGCGAGCGACAGTGAATGGCAATGGCAAATTGTTATCAGCCACAACGGTTTACGCAGACGGTAAAGCGTCGACTAAAAAAATTCGCATTAGTCGTACCAATGATGGTTTCTCTTCTATGGAGATGGAAACTATTTTGGAACGACGCACTGAAATGCGCTCAGGTGAAATACGCTCAACTTTGTTTGCAGCGACTGATAGCGCGCAAATTCCTGATTCAGTCGCTATGCAGTTAGTTGATATTTTTTCTTACGACATAGATTTTGCTTCTGAACTACGTCGTGGCGATCGTTTCAATGTGATTTACGAAACCTTGTGGCAAGAAGGTGAATTCGTACGTACGGGTCGCATCTTAGGTGCTGAATTCCGCAATGGTAATAGAACCTTACAAGCCATCTGGTTTGGTGACAAAGATACCAATCAAGGTGGGTATTACGATACCAATGGTAAATCACTGAAAAAAGTATTTTTAAAATCACCACTAGAATTTTCGCGTGTGACTTCCGGCTTCTCCATGCGTGTGCATCCTATCTCCGGTATGTGGAAACAACATAAAGGTATAGATTTCGCAGCACCAATAGGAACGCCTATACGTTCAGTTGGTGATGGTGTGATTGATGTCGCAGGCAATCAAGGTGGTTACGGGAATATGATCGTGGTGCAGCATGGTGGTCATTACTCTACAGCTTATGCACACATGAGTAGTCTTGCAGCTGGCATGCGCAAAGGCGTGAAAGTGAGTCGTGGTGATGTGATTGGTTACGTAGGTACCACAGGTTGGTCTACCGGACCGCATTTGCATTATGAATTCCGTGTCAGTAATGAAGCACGTAATCCAAATTCTGTTGTGATGCCTGAAGCACCGGCTCTAGCTGGTAGTGATTTACAAATTTTCCATGCGACTGCTAGCACGATGGCACATCGCTTTGTCTTACTTTCTCCCAGAGATGAACGACTCGCATCGCGCTGAGTTGGCATTCATCGCTTAACTTCATTCATCACTAACAACACACCTATGCAAGCACATGCTGTCACCATAGGTTTGATGTCTGGTACAAGTTTAGATGGCGTGGATGGCGTGTTAACAGATTTTAATAACATTCATCACGCTGCTTACATTCCTTTTCCTGAGCCCCTGCAAGAAGTGTTGATGCGTTTGCAAACGGCTTCTGAAAATGAATTGCATCATGAAGCGCTAGCAGCAAATCAAATCGCTCAACTATATGCTGCATGTGTACATGCCTTACTGGCTGATGCGCGTTTAGAAAAAAATCAAATTACTGCAATTGGTGCGCATGGACAAACCATACGACATAGGCCTGAGTTGGGCTATACGCGCCAAATTAATAATCCTGCACTCTTAGCTGAGTTAACTGGGATTGATGTCGTGGCTGATTTTAGAAGTCGTGATATTGCAGCTGGTGGTCAAGGTGCACCACTCGTTCCTGCTTTCCATCAAGCTGTGTTTAGTAGCAAAGATAAAACGCGTGTTATTGCAAACATCGGTGGTATTAGTAACATCACGATTTTGCGTACAGATGGCACTGTGCTAGGTTTTGATACCGGTCCAGGCAATATGTTGATGGATGCATGGATTAAAGAACATCAAGCACGCACTTATGATGCAGAAGGAAAGTGGGCAGCAAGTGGATCTGTCCATGCTGCTTTACTTGAGAGCTTAAAAGATGAAGCTTTTCTCAAACTTGCACCGCCAAAAAGTACAGGTCGTGATCTTTTTAATCGCACATGGCTAGCTACAAAATTAGCTCAGCATGAAGTACGTGCAGTCGATGTACAAGCCACACTCGCTGCTTATACAGCACAAACTTTATGTGATGCCATCAAACAGCATGCACCGGATGCAGCAGAAATTGTTGTGTGTGGTGGTGGGGCTAGAAACACCCATTTAATGGGCTTGATTCATCATCTCTCAGGCATAGCTGTTACCGACACGGGATCATTAGGCATTCCAGCTTCGGAAGTTGAGGCCACGGCTTTTGCATGGCTAGCGAAACAATTTTGTTTGAAACTACCTGGCAATCTTCCAGCAGTCACTGGTGCGCAAGGTTTGAGGATATTAGGCGCGCTTTATCCGGCGTAAAAAGAGTACGCCGGATTCGTCAACACTGAGAAGAATAGAGATTAAGCAGAGAAGGAAGAACCGCAACCACATGTTGTGGTGGCGTTTGGATTTTTGATGACGAACTGTGCGCCTTCTAAATCGTCTTTGTAATCTATTTCAGCTCCGACCAAATATTGATAGCTCATAGAATCTACCAATAACTGCACACCATTTTTATCCATGGTGGTGTCATCTTCATTCACGATTTCATCAAAAGTAAAACCGTATTGAAAACCTGAGCATCCGCCACCCTGAACGAAGACACGCAGTTTCAAATCAGGATTACCTTCTTCTTGAATCAGCTGCGCGACTTTATTCGCGGCGCTGTCGGTAAAAATAATCGGTGCTGGCATTTCAGTAATTGCGTTCATTTTCACGCTCCTGCAAAATTTATCCAACGGGTAGGGATTATAGCTCGAACCCACAATTCAGGGACTAGCCTCCATTAAACCAGTTGCCGCCTCATTCTGAGGCAAAACACCTGCTTCTTATAGGGTTAAGGCATGACTGGCACTTGTCTTAAGCCCGTACTTTCGTCCAGATTAAACATGATGTTCATGCACTGTACGCCCTGACCGGCCGCGCCTTTGACCAAGTTATCTTCAACAACGAGGATAACAAGTTGATCACTACCAGCTGGCCTATGTAACGCAATGCGCAACATATTCGATCCACGTACCGAGCGAGTTTCAGGATGACTCCCTGCAGGCAGTACATCAACAAAAACTGAATCTCGATAATAATTTTCATACAAAGACTGAAAATCTGTGTCGCGTGCTTCAGGCAATACCGTCGCGTAGAGAGTGGAATGTATGCCTCGTATCATAGGCACTAAATGCGGCACAAAAGTGAGTCCGATTTTTCTGCCTGCAATCGCTTGTAAGCCCTGTACGGTCTCGGGCAAATGTCTATGTCCCTTTACACCATAAGCTTTGAAGTTATCTGAGGCTTCTGCTAACAGTGCATGCACTTCTGCTTTGCGTCCCGCACCTGAAACACCGGATTTGCAATCTGCAATCAGTGCTGCTTCATTCACTAATGATTTCTTTTGTGCGAGTACTGGTGCATAACCCAGTTGCATAGAGGTGGGATAACAACCAGGCAAACCAATAAGGCGTGCAGACTTTATCGCAGCACGATTAATCTCAGGTAAGCCATACACTGCTTCAGCAAGCAAATCAGGACAGCTATGTGGCATGCCATACCACTGCTCAAATTCAGCCGTATCTTTCAAACGAAAATCTGCTGCTAAGTCGATCACTTTTACACCGGCTGCAAGTAACTCACGCGCTTGTGACATAGCTACACCATGCGGAGTCGCAAAGAACACGACATCACATTCATGCAAGGCAGTTTTTTCAGGCGCAGTAAAAGCCAATGAAACAAAACCACGTAAGGAAGGAAACATTTCTGCCACAGGCATGCCATCTTCTTTGCGCGAAGTGATTGCAGTTAACTCTGCATGTGGATGCGCTGCCAGTATGCGCAACAACT
>CANGLD010000001.1 GCA_947454475.1 Oxalobacteraceae bacterium | reverse complement strand
GCAGCATGGGTATGCGCTTTTTCAGTTTTGAGTATGTTTTCTTTTAGTTCGCTGAGTTTTTTACGTAAATCAGCACGCGTTTCTTCTGCGATTTGCTTTTGTCGAGCGCGCTCACTTAATTTGCTTGCGGGTTCAGCATGCAGAGCTAAGAGCGGCCAAACTAACGTAGCCGCAAGCAAAAAAGTAGAGTGCCTATAGTGTAGTCGCATGAGGTTTTATTTAGCCTTACCTTGGCTAGCAACGGCTTGTTGCGCGGCAGCGATGGCTGCTGGATCATCTAAATAATAATGTCGTATAGGTTTGAGATGGGCATCTAATTCATACACCAAAGGCTGACCATTCGGAATGTTTAGGCTAACGATATCTTGATCGCTCATGTCATCCAGATATTTTATTAAAGCACGCAAGCTATTCCCATGGGCTGAGATTAAGATGCGCTTGCCAGATAAGATAGCTGGAGCAATTGCATCGTTCCAGATAGGCATCACGCGTGCAACGGTATCTTTGAGGCATTCAGTTAATGGAATTTCTTCACGACTCAGCGATGCATAACGAGGATCATGGAATGATGAACGCGTATCATCCTGTGACAAAGGCTGAGGTGGAATATCATAGCTACGACGCCAAATCATGACTTGATCATCGCCGTATTGCGCAGCTGTTTCAGATTTATTCAGGCCTTGTAATGCACCATAATGCCGCTCATTGAGACGCCAGCTATGGACTGTTGGGATCCACATTAAATCCATGGCATCCAGAGTGAGCCATAAAGTACGGATGGCGCGTTTTAATACAGAGGTGTAAGTGAGGTCAAAAGTGAATCCGGATTCGGTCAACAGTTTGCCTGCATGGCGTGCTTCAGCCACGCCTTTTTCAGTCAAATCAACGTCGGTCCAGCCAGTAAAACGGTTTTCTAAATTCCAAGTAGATTCGCCGTGGCGCATGAATACGATTTTGTACATGTTCTGTCGTGCTTTCGCGGGAAGAAAAAGGGAAAATGAAGCTTGAATTGATTTCTCTCTTCTATTTTATAATGCAAGCTTGCTTTAAACGATGGGAACTTTGTGAAATTCTTGATTGATAATATTTGGCTTATCCTGATTGCACTGTTATCTGGGGGAGCATTAGCCTGGCCTGCTCTGTCTCGTAGCAAGCACTCTGTCTCGACTTTAGAGGCAATTCAGCTCATTAACAAAGGCAAGCTACAGATACTTGATGTACGCTCGGCGGAAGAATATACAGCCGGCCATCTGCGTGCTTCCAAACATATACCCTTAAAAGACTTAACCAGTCGGCTAGGCGAACTCAATAAATCCGAGGCAGTGTTAGTGGTTTGTGGCAGCGGCACTCAGGCTTTGCGAGGCGTACATCAGTTGGCTCACGCAGGCTTTCAAGATCTGTATAGTCTAGAGGGTGGTGTAACGCAATGGCAGTCCGAAGGACTACCGATTGCCAAATAAAGGGAAACAACAATGAGCACAAAAGTGATCATGTACAGCACAGGAGTCTGTCCCTATTGCACGCAGGCTGAAAGGCTTTTAAAAGCAAAAGGTGTAGACGAGATCGAGAAAATTCGCATTGATCTTGATCCTGCGCAGCGCGCACTCATGATGGAAAAAACTGGTCGTCGTACGGTGCCTCAGATTTACATAGGTGAGACGCATGTAGGTGGCTTTGATGATTTGTCTGCTTTGGATCGTGAAGGTAAACTCATGCCTTTGTTACAAGGCGCCTAATTCGCTCCTTATGCATTTTCTAGCTGAATGAAATCAGCATTTTTTACTCATAGAATAGAAAGTCTTTATGTCAGACCAGAACCAGCAGCCTGTTTTTAATATTCAGCGTATTTATTTAAAAGATTTATCGCTAGAGCAGCCTAATTCTCCATCGATTTTTCTGGAACAGGAAGGTCCTGGTATAGAAGTGGCCATAGACATAGGCGATGAAAAATTAAGTGAGAATATTTTCGAATCGACCATCACGATTACCATTACCGCTAAGATTAAAGACAAAGTAGCGTTTCTAATTGAATGCAAACAAGCTGGAATTTTTGAGGCAAGTCATATTCCAGAAGGCCAGTTAGAACCCTTGCTTGGGATTGCATGCCCAAATATTTTGTATCCTTATTTGCGTGCAAATATTGCTGATGTTGTGACACGCGCAGGTTTCCCACCTATACATTTGACTGAAATTAATTTCGAAGTCTTTTATCAACAGCGTAAAGCTGCTTTAACCCAAGCCGGTAATGGCGCCACTGCGCCGCATTAAGTTTAATCATCGTGAACATGTTGCGAGTTTTCTTAATCAGTTTGTTGGCACTGTTGGGAACAGCGCGTGCTGCAAATGTAGAATTCAAATCGATAGGTTTGACGCCCGCAGTCATGTTCGATGCTCCTAGTCAGCGAGGACGCAAGTTATTTGTTGCGCCTCCCGGCATGCCAGTTGAAATTGTTTTGGTAAACGGAGAATGGTCTCGTGTGCGTGACTTAACGGGTGAATTAAGCTGGGTAGAATCACGCGCACTCAGTAATCAAAGAAATTTAATCGTTGAAGTGCCACAAGTCACGGTACGTGCTACAGCGAGCGAGTCAGGTGCTGCAGTGTTCACTGCATCAAAAGGTGTGCTACTCGAACTTGCAGAGCCGATTACTTCTAGCTGGATTAAAGTAAAACATCGTGATGGCGAGACCGGTTATCTCAAAGCATCTGAGGTGTGGGGGGAATAAATTTTCTCTACCTGCCCATGACTTTTTCATTTAGCCTTTTTTCGGCAATACCATGAAGATCAGCATACTAGGCGCTGGAGCCTGGGGCACTGCATTAGCAATCGCAACATCACGTCAACACCAAGTCGTATTGTGGGGGCGTGATCAAGATGTGATGCACCAAATGCAAATAAAACGTGAAAACACAAAACGTTTACCTACAGCGATATTGCCCGATGCTCTATCTCTGACTTCTGATTTACATACAGCACTCACCCACGCAGAACAAGGCTTGCTGATACTTGCAACGTCGGTAGCAGGATTGCGACCCACTTTACAAAAAATTCATAGTTATGCACTCCCCAATATAGTGTGGCTATGTAAAGGCGTGGAAACACAAACAAATTTATTGCCGCATCAAATTGTGCAACAAGAGTTGGGTGATCAAATTGCATGCGGCGCTTTATCTGGCCCTTCCTTTGCGCAAGAAGTCGCAGCTGGATTGCCTTGTGCATTAACCATAGGCTCGTCGAATAACGCATTGCGCGAACTAGTTGTCTCTGCAATACACGGTGGATTTATTCGCGTCTATTCCACCGATGATGTAATCGGCGTAGAAGTGGGTGGTGCTGTTAAAAATATTCTTGCGATTGCAACCGGCGTGACAGATGGTTTAGGTTTAGGGTTGAATGCACGTGCCGCATTAATTACACGTGGATTAGCAGAGATCGTAAGATTAGGTGTTGCTATGGGTGGCCGTGCCGAGACCTTTATGGGTTTAACGGGTATGGGTGATTTGATACTTACTTGCACTGGCGATTTATCAAGAAATCGTCGTGTGGGATTGCAACTTGCGACAGGTAAATCCTTAGAGACAATTACGACTGAATTGGGTCATGTGGCGGAAGGTGTGCATAGTGTGCAAGCCATCATGCATTTAGCACAGTTGCATAACATCGAAATGCCGATTGTTGATGCGGTGGCAAGAGTTTTATTTCAACATGACTCGCCTAAACAAATGGTGCAACGATTACTAGCGCGTGAGTCGCGATTAGAAGCAAATTAATATCCTACCTAAAAAACTACGTACTAATTAGTACGTAGTTATCAAGTAATTCAATCACATCCCGTTTTTAATTTAGAACTCTTACACGATAGTGCTAAGAGTGATTGGCGTTTAAGCAAATCGATAATCGAATATTTGGTCGAAATATAAATTTGCATTCGGCAATTAGCAAAGAGTACTAATTATTGCTGTGTAAACAAATGATTTTAGTAATTATTCATATCATTCAGTGCATAAGCTAAATAGAACAGTATTTTTATTCGCCGCGGGCACTTCTATAAATATTTGTACTCCAATACTTGCTTTAGTCTTCGAGGCTAAAGCAATGTGCCTCAAAACCGAGGTGTGATTAAAAATATTTTTTGAAAATAAATATAGCTATGAAATTTACTCACTCGCACCTTCAAGCAACACCTAAAGTAAAAGGTTTTACCTTAGTAGAAATTATGGTGGTCGTAGTCATCATGGGCATACTAGCTGCGCTTGTTGTGCCTAAGATGATGGGTAGAACCGATGACGCACGCATACTCGCAGCTAAGCAAGACATTGCAACCATAATGCAAGGGCTGAAACTTTATCGTTTGGATAATCAGCGCTATCCAACTACAGGGCAAGGATTACAAGCACTTATTAGCATACCAACCAGCTCGCCCATACCAGCTAACTGGAAATCAGGTGGTTATTTAGATCGCTTAAGTAAAGACCCATGGGGTAATACTTATCAATACCAATCTCCTGGCTCGCATGGAGAAATCGATGTGTTTTCTATGGGCGCAGATGGTCAAGCAGGTGGATCTGGCATAGATGCAGACATAGGGTCATGGATGGATTAGCTGACTATGCAAATCGAAGTTGGTTATGGTTGGTGTAACAGCAAGTACAAGGCCGGATTTACCTTACTCGAATTACTCATCGTCATGTTGATTATGGGTGTGGTATTGGGTGCAGTGGGTTTGAGTGCTGCACAGTCAAACAAGAAAATTTTGCAAGAAGATGTGCAGCGATTAGCAGCGCTGATGCAATTAGCTCGTGATGAAGCCATAGTAAAAAATCGCTTGATAGCATTAGAGCTTGATGCAGATCGTTACCGCTTCTTCATTAAAAATGATAATGGTTGGCAGGTATTACAAGACGATGTATTGCGTGAACGTATATTCAAACTTAGCCCTATAGAATTTTCTTTATTAAATGGCGCGAGTCATAGTTCTTCATGGCGCTTAGTGTTTGGACGAGATCCGGTTGATCAGCCATTTGTGTTGGCTTTGCAGTATGCGCAAGACACATACAGCATAAGTGCAGATGGCATTGGTCATTTCAGAGTTGAATAACATGACCAGTAATTTTTTTAATAAAGGATTTACCTTGTTAGAGGTACTGGTCGCGTTGAGTATAGTTGCAACTGTATTAGGTGCAAGTTTGCGAGCTGTAGGAAGTCTGACACAAAATAGCAGTGATTTGCGCTTAGCTTTATTTGCTACTTGGTCCGCAGAAAATAGATTAAGTCAAATACGTTTGGCGCGCGAATGGCCTTCACTAGGTAGTCGTCAGTTTTCTTGCAATCAAGCAGATATTGCATTGGAATGCAAAGAAAATATCGTAGACACACCTAATCCTGCATTTCGCAAAGTCGAAGTTTCAGTTTTTCCTACACAAGATGCAGCAAGACGCATCATCATGTTGTCGCAGATTGTTCCGCATGAAATGTAAACATAGATCTACATTGATGTGTGGACTCACACTCATAGAGTTGCTAGTCGCAATAGGCATACTCGCATTTATTGCCGTATTAGGCTGGCGTGGACTAGAGTCTTTAATAAGAACACATAGCAGTCTAGATCAAGAGTTAGAGCAAACAAGAAATTTACAAATTATTTTTGCACAATTACAAAATGATTGTGCGCATATTGTGAATACAAATGTAATTGATGGACAAGCGCCATTGATTGTAGATCTCAATCAACTGAGTCTAGTGAGAGAAGTTTCTGTGGAAGCGATGCCGACTAGATTGCAATGGGTGTCTTATCGATTACAAAATAATATTTTATATCGCGTAGTCAGCCCTGCTACACGTGACCTTCTAGCACTACAAGCTTACAAGTTACAGCTTGATGTTGAAAACGAGACTTCAAGCTCACGCGTTAACTTACAAACAGAAGTGGAAAAATTTGGTCTACGCGTTTGGGCGAATGACGGACGTGGATGGATTAACCAAAAAGACATGCTTGCAACGACAACCGCTTTAGTTTCGCGAGGTTCTTTAATGAACCCGCAATTAGGGTCAACTACAAGCAATATCACATGGCGTGGTATCGAAGTCTCGTTAAGCTTAATAAAATCACCAGGGGAATTAAGCAAGACCATTCTGCTTGGTGCAACATGAAAAAGAACGTTCCTGTAAATAAACGGTATGACTATCCGTTATGTCAGCAAGGCGTGGCGATCATCACGGCACTGTTATTAACAGCACTGGCGATTACTCTAGTCGCCAGTTTGTTTTGGCAGCAGCAAATTCAGGTACGTGCAGTCGAAAATCAGCGCTTACAACTACAAAAGCAGTGGATATTGCGTGGCGCATTAGATTGGGCGAAATTAATTTTGCGTGAAGATGGAAAATATTCCTCAACCGATGATTTGACTGAACCTTGGGCTGTGCCGTTGGCAGATACATCACTAGATCAGTATGTGCAAAAAAATGAAGATCAAGAAATAGCAAAGCTAGCCGTATTGTCTGGCTCTATACAAGACGCACAGTCACGTTTGAACCTAACAGGCTTGGCAACTGCTGGAAAAATCAATGAAAAAGAAATTTTAGTTTTTGAGCGCTTATTAAGCAGCTTGCAAATCGAAACCACTCTTGCACGACAAGCAGCCAACCAAATAGCGGCGAGTCAGCAAAATGAATCAGGCGGAGTGAGCAGTGTGCGTTATTTGGGGTTTCAATACACAAATGACTTGTTAACCGTTGCGGGTTTTACCCCTGAAATAGTGAACGCATTACAGGACTATGTCATTTTCCTTCCGCGTGAGACCACGATCAATGCAAACACCGCATCGGAATTCGTGTTGTCAGCCACCTTAGCGCCGCTGTCACTAGCAGATGCGAAAGCATTGATAGCAAAACGGTTGCAGTCACCATTCCATAATCTGAATGAATTAACAGCACAGTTGGCGGGGACGCAAACTGAAATAGACGCTCATAAAATATCGTTAGCCACAAATTATTTTCTAGTACATGGCCGCATCTCTCTGCAACAGAATGGACTACAAATAGTGGCCTTAGTCGAGAGAAATGATCGTAACACAGCAGTGATATGGGTTAGAGAAATCTAACTCTATAAAAAGTGTTAACTCCTTATTCCATCGTTTTGCGATTGCCGTCCCGCGATATGGCAAAAGAGTTGCATGATTGGCGACTGCAGCCTTTGCCATTTGCCTTAATAGATAAAGCTGAAAATATTTTGCATAGTGGAGTAGCGAGCCTGATATCGCTCGCCGAGCAATTAAGAAAAGCAAAAAAAATTAATCTTATTGTTGCAGCGAGTGATGTCACGCTACTCAACATGGCAGTACCACCCCTCTCTCCAGAGAAGCTCAAATTAGCCTTACCTGCCTTAGTGGAAAACAGCATTATTAGTGATCCAGCCACTTGTCATATTGTAGCGGGCGCTGACATTCAGGGCGTGCGCAGAGTGGCAGTCATAGATCGAGCTTGGTTAAGCACGATGATAAGTGCAGTCCAAAAGCTAGGAGTGAAAGTATCCCATGCCTATCCAGCACAGCTTTGCTTGCCTTTACATGCAAACAGCGTCACTGCATCAGTAATGGAAACAGCAGATAAGGCTGATTTAAGTATGCGATGGACTAACAATGTGGCTTTAGGTATAGCTATCAATAAGAAAAAAAACAGCGATAGTAAAGAAGACGATGTATGTCGTGCTTTGCTTTTACTCGCACCTAAAGAGCTTATACGCCTCAGTGTTGAAGTTGATAGAGCCCAAGCCTACTCGGCAGCAGTGAGTCGTGTAAGCCTAACTACAGACAACATAAAGCATGCTGAAATCAACAAGATACAAATCATTCCAGATGACTGGAAAGTATGTTTGTCTGAAATTAAAAAGAGTGAGATAGATTTGATGGAGGGCTCATCAACTTTATTGCGTGAGCGGGAAAGCTATGCAATCTGGAGCTTGCCGCTTGCACTTACAACCTTATTATTTTTTTTAAATATCGTTGCCTTGCATGTAGATTGGTGGCGCATGCATCAAGAGCAAAAACAACTCACTACCAGTTTAGATAAGCTCTATAAAAAACATTTCATGCAAGCTGCACAACCCGATCAGCAATTAGTAAAACTACAGGAAAAATTACTGTCACTCAGACAAAAAAAAGGTAATCATGCGCCAGAAGATTTCTTGAGTATGTTAGCCAATACATCGACTGCATGGAAAAAAATAAGTCGCGAGGATAAAAAAGCATCCTCAAATTCATTGATTAATAACCCTAGCTTAATGACAGCTCAGGCTATTACTAAGATTACATATAGCAATGCTGAGCTTCGAGTAAGCATGAAGTCTTCCATGGCTCCAGATAGTGAGCAAGCAAAATCACTGTTGGCTGAAAATCATCTTTATCTACAGCGCAATGAAAAATTGAGTGAGGCTAACTCTAGTGAGGTAGTGTGGAATTTGCGGGTTAAGCCATGAAAAGACTGATTAAACCTGCGGTGATTTTTTGGGAAATAAGAAGTGCAAAAGAAAAAAATCTATTTTTTATAGGATGTGGATTCATACTTGCGACTACGCTATGCCTGTTATGGTTAATTCCTATCATTCATGAGCGACAACAATTAACTAAGCAGCTGCCTGTATTGCGCAATCAAGTGGCACGTGCTGCATTGCAATCGCATCAAATTTCACTGCTCATTGATCAACAAGATCAAGAGCTAGAAATATCTATAGAAAACCTGCAGAAAAATTTAATTGCAGTCGGATTACATCCTAAAAAAATATTTATCCATGAAAATAATATCGACATAGAATTTGAAAATAGTTCTTTTTCAAAATTAATTAGATGGTCACATGATGCACAAATAAATTTTCATATTGTGGTTGTAGAGGCTAGCATTGCACCATTGAATGAAATAGATCAAGTTCGTGCTATTTTAATTTTCAAGAAACTGACGTAATGCTGCGCATATTTTTACTAGGGGTTGCAGCATTAGTCGTATTTAGTGTAACTGTGCTTATTTATTTGCCCGCAGTGTATGTAAGCTCTCTAGCCGAAGAAAAATCACTGGGACGATATGCGCTAGAAGATGTGCGTGGAACGGTGTGGGAGGGATCGGCAATTCTTGTTTCTGCTCCTGATCAAAATGGTATTCGAGTGGCTTATCTTCCAGGAAGATTTGCATGGCATATATCGCCCATGCTGTTGTTAGGGCAGATTGCCATTCAAATCGAAAATACAGAGGCGTTAACTGAAGTTATAAAAATAAATGGAGATTGGCATCAGTGGTTGATACATCCATCGGGTATACGTTTGAAAGCTGAGCAGTTAGCTTTATTAGGCGCACCATTTAATACATTAAAACTCAGCGGTGATTTTTTGATGTCTTGGCAAGAAATGCAAATCGCGTTGCAAGACCATGAAATTGAAATCATAGGAATGATGCAAGTGGATTTCAAAAAAATTTCTTCCGCGTTATCGCCTGTTAAACCCTTGGGGGAATATCAATTAAAAATTACATGCCTAAGACAATATGCAAACGTACAACTAAAGACTTTGCAAGGGCCTTTGCAACTTCAAGGTCGTGGAATTTTTAACCAAGGTCGACTCAAGTTTACTGGCGAGGCATATGCCGATGCTGGGCAAGAAAAAAAATTATCCCTATTGTTGAATTTATTAGGACAGCCTAAGCGAGAGGGAAATCCCAATCTTATTGCGCTCGAATTCAAATGAAATCTATTTCACGTTTTTCTCTTGTAGCCATGTTTAAATTTTTCTTAAGGGGGTTTTTTTTGTGGAACACCCTATTCAGTTTTTCTTGTTTGGCGCAAGAGCCTGATAAAAATCTAGCCATCATGAATTTTGTGGGCGCGGATATAGAAACAGTCATAAGAGCAATAGGCCATTACACGGGCACGACTTTTGTGATTGATCCTCGTGTCAAAGGAACGATTAATCTCGTTTCAGAAAAACCGGTGAGTAAAGCACAGGCCTTAGATATGCTGACTTCGGTCTTGAGACTGAATGCCTATGCTGTGGTGCGTATGTCCACATTTACAAAAGTCGTACCTGAAGCAGAGGCAAAGCAGCAAGCAAGTCCAGTGATTGCAGACGCTGTAAAAGGCGATCAAATTGCTACGCAGGTTATTAAACTCAATCATGAATCCGCACAAGGTTTGGTCACTATATTGCGCCCCTTAGTAAGTTCAAATAATGCAATCAACGCAAATCCAGCAACAAATACACTCGTTATTACAGACTATGCTGACAATTTAAAAAGATTGTCGCGCATAGTTGCGGCATTAGATGTCCCAACGATAGGTGAGTTAGATATTATTAAAGTTCAGCATGCCCTAGCAACGGATATGGCATTCATGATTAATCGTTTACTTGATCAAGGTGCTGGACTAAATACACCCGGCGCAAATGATGGGGGTAGAGTTTTTTTACTTGCAGATGCGCGTACGAATAGTTTGATACTTCGTGCGCCTACATCAGCTAAAGGGAATTTAGCGCGATCATTAATTACACGACTAGATCAACCAACTGCCTTGCCAGGGAATGTGCATGTGGTTTATTTAAAAAATGCAGAAGCAGTCAAGCTTGCACAAGTGTTACGTGCTGTCGTTCTGGGTGAGGCTGGCGCAGCAAATCAGAATATGAATTCTAATGCTAATGCTAATGGGAATGCTGGGCAGCCAGCATCGTTGATGCAAAATTCATTGAGTGCTCCATCTGTGAATGTCAATGCGCCTACTGCACTTGTTTCATCGCCTGCATTAAATCAAGCCCCACTAGCCAGCGGAGGAATGGCGGGATACATACAAGCCGATCCGACAACAAATACATTAATCATCACTGCGAATGAAACGACTTATCGTAATTTACGCATCATTATTGATCAGTTAGATGCAAGACGAGCACAGGTGTATGTAGAGTCCTTAATTGTGGAAGTCTCTGCGAATACTGCAGCTGAATTTGGTGTGCAATGGGCAGGCTTATCGGGGAATACAAATAATGGGTTGCGTGTGGGTGTATTAACGGGTTTTTCTTCAGGCGGAAATAATCTTGCTACGCAAGCGACATCCATCTTAGGTAAAGATCAAACAGCACTACCATTTGGCAATGGTATTAACGTGGGCGCATTTAAACAAATGAATGGTCAGCTAACACTAGGTGCATTGGCGCGTGCATTAGAGAGCAATACCAAAGCAAATATTTTATCTATGCCTAATTTAATCACACTAGATAATGAAGAGGCGCGCATTATTGTGGGTCAGAATGTGCCATTCATTACAGGGCAATTTACGACGCCAGCATCAGGTGGTGGTGCTGGTGTCAATCCATTTCAAACCATAGAGCGACGTGATATAGGTTTGTCATTGCGTGTGCGGCCACAAATTTCTGAGGGCGGCACTGTCAAAATGTCGATTTATCAAGAGACATCCAATATACAAGAATCGACTAGTTCGGGATTAATTACCAGTAAGCGTTCAATTGATACGAATGTATTAGTCGATAACGGACAAATCGTCGTGTTAGGTGGTTTGATAGAAGATACCCTGAGTGATAGCGTAGAAAAAGTCCCTTTATTAGGTGATATTCCTTTACTAGGATATTTATTTCGCTATCAATCTAAAAAACGTGGCAAGACCAACCTTATGGTGTTTCTACGGCCTACTGTAATTCGGTCAAATAATGAAAGTGTTGCTGTTGCAGGCGATCGTTATGACTATATACAAGCAGCACAAGGAAATACGCAGTCAGAAAAAAATATCTTTTTGCCGCAGTCTGAAGAGCCGAGATTACCTCCTTTGCAAAATGGAAAACCAGTAGGCGGTGCTTTACTTAAAAAATCTCCGTACTACTTTCCGGATCAATTTATCTCACCTGAATAAACTTATTTAATACGGAATTTAATACGAATTTTAATTAAACAGCTATGTGTTGATTAAAAAAATTAATGATCAATATGAATCTTAGCGAGCGATCACGTTTACTGCCTTTTGCGTATGCCAGAGATTTTTTTATTCTTGCGCAAGCAAATGAAAATCAAGAGGACGGCATCACTTGCTGGATAACAGAATCAACCCCGACTACAGCAGTGGCTGAAATAAGTCGACGCTACGGTAGCGTGCTACTAAATAAAGTGACGCCACTGGAATTAGACAATGCTATCAAGCTTGCCTATGCAGGTTCAGGTAATGATGCAGCACAAGTGATTGATGCTTATGAGGCAGATTATGATTTGGCGCGACTTATACAAGAAATGCCTGCAGTAGAAGATCTCTTGGATTCTGCAGATGATGCACCTGTTATTCGCATGATAAATGCATTATTGACTCAAGCAGTGCGCGAAGGCGCTTCAGATATACATATAGAGCCATTCGATCAGATCTCGGTCGTCAGATTTCGTATAGATGGTCGTTTGCGAGACATAGTCAGACCAAAAAAAACAATACATGCCGCATTGATTTCTCGTATAAAAATCATGTCCGATCTGGATATTGCTGAAAAACGATTGCCACAAGATGGACGCATTACTTTACGTATAGGTGGTAGGCCGATTGATGTCAGGGTCTCGACTTTACCCACAGGTCATGGTGAGCGTGCGGTATTGCGATTATTAGATAAAGAAGGTGGTCGTCTAGATTGTCAGCAGTTGGGTATGAGTGAGGCAACGCTCAAACAATTCGATCAATTAATTACACAGCCACACGGCATCATATTAGTGACTGGACCCACAGGCTCAGGTAAAACCACCACATTGTATGCAGCGCTGTCACGATTAAATGCAAGTACAACCAATATACTCACTGTTGAAGATCCTATTGAATATGAATTAGCTGGTGTCGGTCAAACACAAGTTAATCCGCGTATAGAAATGACATTTGCAAAAGCCTTGCGAGCGATTTTGCGGCAGGATCCTGATGTCATCATGATAGGGGAGATACGCGATTTAGAAACAGCGCAAATCGCAGTTCAAGCTTCACTAACAGGGCATTTAGTATTAGCCACCTTACATACCAATGATGCCGCCGCCGCTATTACACGTTTACTCGATATGGGTATTGAGCCTTTCTTATTGTCTTCTTCTTTGCTAGGCGTCATAGCACAACGATTGGTCAGAAAATTATGTATTTATTGTCGTCAAAAAGAGGGTATGTATAGTCGTGAAGTGGGATGTGCAAAATGTAGTCAGACTGGCTACCAAGGTCGTTTAGGTATTTATGAATTAATGCTAACGACAGAGCGGATAAGACGACAAATTCATGACAGAGCTGGAGAGGCAGAGATACGAGCCAGTGCGCAACGAGATGGTATGAAATTAATGCGAGAAGATGGGGTGCGCTGGTTGCTTAACGGTAGTACCAGTCAGTCAGAGTTACTGCGTGTGACAAAAGAGTAAACATGCCTGTATTTTTATATGAGGCAGTTGATCAAGCAGGCGTGACATTGCAAGGCACGGTCATTGCAGATAATCCACGTGCAGCACGTGCTGATTTGCGTTCCCGAGGATTGCTTACTGTATTCCTGGAAACGAGTGATAGTCATAAAGAACACGCAAAGCTAAAAAAAATACTTTTTTTTGATTTGTTTGCAGAAAAACTATCGTCTACAGAATTATCTTTATTTACACGTCAACTCGCCTCCTTACTAGAAGCGAGTTTGCCATTAGAGCGCGCTTTATTTGCCTTGCAAGAGCAAGCGGAACGACCTTATGTAAAAAATCTTGTAGCTACTATTCGATCTGAAGTCATGGGCGGTACTTCATTGTCTAGCGCCTTAGCACAACATAAAGCGGATTTCAGCGATATTTATCGAGCACTGGTTGCTGCTGGTGAGCAGATAGGTCAGCTAGCTGGTGTGCTAGTTAGATTGGCAGATCATAGTGAGCGACGCGCAGCACTCGTACAGAAAATGCGTTTAGCATTTACTTACCCTGCGATAGTGACGGTAGTCGCGTTAGCAATTGTTATTTTTTTGCTGACTTATGTCGTGCCACAAATCGTTGCTGTTTTTATTCATTCAAAACAGCAGTTGCCATTACTAACGATAGTGATGTTAGCCATCTCAAATTTTATTCGGTACTGGGGATGGTTACTGCTGCTTGTTATTTTAAGTTCAGTCATGATTTGGCGACACTTATTAAAAAATAAGGCATTTAAAATTCGTTGGCATACTTGGTTGCTGACAGCGCCATTCTATGGAGCGTTTGAGCGCAGTGTAAATACAGCACGCTTTGCAAGTACCTTATCTATTACGACGAATTCAGGCGTACCTATACTGAGAGCTTTGCAAATTAGTCAAGACACGCTTTCTAATCTGGCTATGCGACAGTTTATTGCGCAAGCAACCAGTCGAGTGCGCGAAGGCGCTAGTTTGGCGCATGCACTTGCGAGCTATAAACAATTTCCTCCTTTGCTCATTCATATGATTAGAGCAGGCGAAGTGACTGGCGAATTACCCGCTATGTTAAAGCGAGTCGCAAATACACAAGAACAAGAGTTAGAGCGACGCGCTATGACGATAGCAAGTTTACTAGAGCCAGCATTGATACTAGGAATGGGCGTGGTGGTATTGCTCATCGTATTGGCTGTGCTAATGCCTATTATAGAAATCAATCAGCTAGTACGATAATGAGAATTAACTACATTGCAGTGATACGCCACGTACTTAGGTGAGTAAAAAATGAAGAAAATTTCTCAAGCATGGAGTGCGCTTTTATTTTTATTAATTTGCGCATCGCTAACGTATTGGGGTTTATTTTTTATGGCACCAACTTCGCAAAAAGTGAGCTTATTACCTGAGAATGATATCAATGAAGTTTCGTTGTCTGAAGCAACGAGTTTATTTGGCGGTAGTTCAAATAATGAGAGTCGTGTGCCGTTAATACTAAGAGGTGTAATTTTATCGGGCACGCCAACAGACAGTGTAGCGATATTAGGTATAGCGGGGTCAGCGCCACGAATGATACGGCGTGATGCAGAATTTATGCCGGGGCTGTTCTTGCAAGAGATTCATGCTAACTCTGTGATGGTATTAGATCATGGATGGCGACGCGAGATACCACTTTCACCTTTTATGTCATCATCATCGATCACCATACCGAATATGCCGACTGCAAATGACATGAATAGAGCTGCGATACTAGGACAACAACGAGATGCAAGAGTATCACCTTCACAATTAGAAGGTGGCAGTAATGCGATGAGCCCAGACGCTTTACAAAATACAGAGAATAAAAAGCCTTAATAAGCGTTTGCGCCTCATAAAATTTCATTCATCGTCTGGACGTTTAAACAAAGCATTTAATAAGGCTAAGCGTTCTTGCTGACGTTTGGCGGAATTGGTTTTTTTATGTGCGCCAGCAACGCGTAATCGTGCAGCTACAACTAAGGGATTGCGAGGCTTAAGCGCACGTTGAGCAGGCTCACTCCGAAAAGTCAGTTTTTGTCGTTTAGAGAGCGCTTTATTTGCCATGGATTTTTAAATTAGCTATAAGACATAACGCGATAAGTCTTCATTCACAGCTAAAGCACCTAATTTTTCATCTACATAGCTAGCAGTAATTTCAACGCTACTTTCATGCTCTGCGCACGCAGAAAATGAAATTTCTTCTAATAGTTTTTCCATTACGGTATATAAACGACGTGCGCCTATATTTTCTGTTTTTTCATTCACGGAAAAAGCGATTTCAGCAAGACGTCGTATACCATCTTCTGCGAATGTAACAGTAACATTTTCAGTTGCAAGCAGTGCTTGATATTGTCGTGTGAGACAAGCATCTGTTGCAGTGAGTATGCGTTCAAAATCTGCAATCGATAATGATTCAAGCTCTACTCTGATAGGGAAGCGACCTTGTAACTCAGGAATTAAATCGGAAGGTTTGGCTAAATGAAAAGCACCTGAAGCAATGAATAAAATATGATCGGTTTTGACCATGCCATATTTTGTGTTCACGGTTGTACCTTCAACCAATGGTAGTAAATCACGCTGCACACCAGCACGAGAGACATCGACGCCCGAAGTATTTGAGCGCGATGCAATCTTATCGATTTCATCTAAAAAAACAATGCCATTTTGTTCAACATTATGTAAGGCTAATTGCCTTAACTCTTCCTCATTTACTAGTCGCGATGCTTCTTCTTCTATGAGTAATTTTAAAGCATCGCCTATTTTCATTTTGCGCGATTTTTTGCGTCCCTGCCCTAGGCCAGAAAACATAGACTTAATTTGTTCCGTCATTTCTTCCATGCCGGGTGGCGCCATAATTTCCATTTGAGCGCGCGGCTCTTGCACTTCAATTTCTATTTCGCGCTCATTTAATGAGCCCTCGCGTAAGCGTTTGCGAAATGTTTGTCGTGTGGTGGTATCAGATTTTTCTTCCTCACCTTGAGAACTGCTGGTAAAACCAAAATCTCTTGCGGGCGGAAGCAATATATCGAGTATGCGATCTTCTGCTGCATCTTGTGCATTTTCTTTTACTTTACGTATTTCTATTTCGCGCGTTTGTTTAATACTGATTTCGGTCAGATCGCGAATAATGGTATCGACATCACGTCCCACATAACCGACTTCAGTAAATTTAGTTGCTTCGATTTTAATAAAAGGTGCATCAGCTAATTTAGCGAGGCGCCGTGCAATTTCTGTTTTGCCTACGCCTGTTGGTCCTATCATTAAAATATTTTTTGGCGTAATTTCATGTTGCAGAGGATGCGGCACTTGCATGCGACGCCAGCGATTACGTAATGCAATCGCTACTGCACGTTTCGCGCGACTTTGTCCTACGACATGTTTGTCGAGTTCATTAACAATTTCTTGGGGGGTGAGGTTCATAAAAATTTTTTATTCTAAGGTCTCTATGGTGTGTGACATGTTGGTATAAATGCAAAGCTGCGATGCAATCGTGAGAGATTTTTTTACTATCTCTAAAGGCGAAAGAGAGGTATTTTCTTGCAAAGCTTTGGCAGCAGACTGCGCATAACTTCCGCCTGAGCCTATGGCACCAATACCATCTTCAGGTTCAAGTACATCGCCATTGCCCGTGATAATGAGCGTTGCATCGCGATCTGCTACTAAGAGCATGGCTTCTAATCTGCGTAACATACGGTCAGTACGCCAGTCTTTAGCTAATTCAACAGATGAGCGCATGAGATTACCTTGGTGGGCTTCTAATTTCGCTTCAAATCTTTCAAGCAGGGTAAAAGCATCCGCAGTACCACCAGCAAAGCCGGCTAGTACTTTGCCATGAAAAAGTTTGCGAACTTTGCGCGCCGATCCTTTCATGACGATATTGCCGAGCGTAACTTGGCCATCACCACCTAGCGCTACAACGTGGCCGCGTCTTACCGAGAGTATGGTTGTACCGTGAAACTGTTCCATGCGAATTCCTAAGGTATAAAACGATTATGTGTTGCTGCGTCGAGAGCGATCTGTTTCAGTCTACGGCTTAAAGTTTATTTATTACAGTTTATGTATTACAGCTTATGTATTTCAGCTGATATCTCACAGTCTATGCGTAAAAATAGAAAGCTGACTATTGCCACCTATGAGTTTTAAGAGAACTGAAACAAGAAAATTTGCATTTCGTAATTCTACCGTTTTGTGCTGGCCTAGTGCTGAGAGCGCCTCTAAGAACGGAGCTGCAGCATTAAAACTGACTCTCACTAAAGAAGAACAATCTAACAATAGTGTAGCTTGATTTTGCGCATGCTTAGTGATGTGGTCAATTAATTGATGCAATGGTGATTCTATGATGGGCGGCAGCAGGAATTCAGTTGTGGATGGTATGAGATGAATGCCCAGTGGAGGGCTATATGGTGGAGGTGAGACTTCAAAGGTGAGGCTATAACTCATACAGACTTCTTCATATTCAAATTCATCGTTGAGTAGTCTTATCACTTCTATGAGTAACAACCATGTGCTATGACACGCTAAAGGCGGTGTAGATTTAACAGAGGCATGTAGCAATTTGATGAAGTGCTCAGTGCCAGTCAAAATAATTGCGCAACCTTGTGATTGCCATAGCAAGAAAAAATTGAGTAAAGCTTCGCAGCCAGAATTATCTAACTCACTGATATGATCTAAAGCGAATTCAATTTTTTTATTTTTAATATTAATTTTACGACAATGATCAAACGCTATATCATTTTCGCTACTCAGCTTTCCACGAAAAATTATTTTTTCACTAAATGATGGATAGTTTTTTTTGTAGGCTGGTGTAAGAGTCCATTGTGGCGGTGATGTTTCAAATCGGACTGCGTATTTGACTGAGAGTTGCTCAAATTCTTGATGGGCTCCTTGTATTTGCAGTAAATCAAATAGCATCCACCAAACTAATTGTTCTTGAAATCTACTGGAAGTTTCTTGTTGCGTTAAATGATGAAGTAAAATTTTCGCTGCATTTTCTTGCCCGCTAGCGTAAAGCACAGCAGCTTCTTCTATTTGATGGGGAAAAGAATTTTCTTGCGCTGCTAGTTGAGAAGACTGAGCTAGCGAAGGCGAAAAACTTGCTTCAAATTCAGCAGACATTTCACACTCAATGGCATCAATTTTTTTAAAAGTCTCTTCTGATCGACTATGCAGTGTCGATCGTGTACTTAATTTATCTTGACCGGATTTCAATCCAGGTTTTTTTAAAAGTGCAAAAATTTTCACGAGATACCTAAGCTATTCATCAGAATTAACGCGATGATTGTTTGTAAATTTTATGATCGGCTAACATAGCCATATGAGGTAGATAACAATAATGACTAAAAATAGAAAAACAGAATTTTAGAAGGATCAGTTTTGTGGATTTTCTAGAGGGATAACTCCCTGAATGACTATTAAATCCCGACTACTTTGGTGTAAGATCAGATGTCGTTAGGAAATATTGACCGATTTTTTTATTAAATATCGAGAAATAATGCGTTTTGCGTTGCGCCATAAAGCATGTTTAGGTTTGTTGCTGATAGCGCTGGTTTTTTGCCAGTGGCTAGGTCAGTGGCATGCCATTGCGCATTTCAGCAATAGTCAAGAGCATGTCGCCACTTCGCAGCAAGAAGTCGCATTTGTCGTTTTTGATCATGTAAAAAAATCGAGCGCTTGCGTAGTACTGGATGCAGTAACGCATGGCGCCAATCTACATACCCCCTATTTTTCTGCAGATTTTGGATGCATTCCTAATGAGGCCGTTACTACATTCCCGTTAGCTTTCTGGCTACCAGTTTTTACTGGATTTTTTTCTTCTCGCGCTCCGCCTACCCTCTCCTAATTCAAATTTTTAACAGCAGTCATCGTAAATGTCTGCTGTTTTCATGAATTTGGTTTTGGAGAAAAAATGACATTGCATAACAATGTAATGGCGCATGCAGTTGCCTGTGCTTTAAGCGCATTTGCAATACAAGCCCTAGCTCAACAGCAGACGAATAGTCTTGCCCCGGTTGTTGTAACGGCAGATCCTTTCAGTAGTGATGACAACGCTATGATTTTGACTCCCTCTAAGGTTTTGGCTGGAGATGAGCTGCACGATAAGTTGGGTGGCTCTTTAGGTGAGACCTTGAGTAAAGAGTTGGGTGTGAGTACGTCAGGATTTAGTGCAGGTTCTTCGCGTCCTGTGATTCGTGGATTGGATGGTGCCAGAGTCAAGATTTTACAGAATGGAATGAGCACTTCTGATTTGTCTTCCATTTCAAGTGATCATGCAGTGGGTAGTGCTATTTCGACCGCGCGTCAGGTTGAAATTTTACGTGGCCCTGCAGCGCTCATGTATGGTTCAGGAGCGATAGGTGGCTTGGTGAATATAGTCAATGACAGGATACCGACTGTTCTTGAAAAACAATTCACAGGTGAGTCAGAGCTGCGCTTGAGTAGTGTTGATCATGGCACTGCTTTGCATGTATCTGGAGATGGCGCAGTCGGCACGATGGGATTGCATGTAGATGCTGGCGTGCTAAATGCTGGAGACTATCGTGTGCCTGTTACTAATACACCACTGAGTTTCACTGGTAATCATGAAAATACTCTGGGCTTTGGTGCCTCATCAATCAAAGAATGGGGCTTTGTTGGCGCCTCAATTTCGCAATTGAATAAACTTTACGGCATACATGGTCGCGATGAAAAATCTAAAATTGATATGTCACAGACGCGTATTGATGTAGATAGTTTGGTTAAAACACCTTTCGATGGCATAGAGTCCATGCGTATTAAGCTTGCGCATAGTGATTATCAACATACTGAATTAGAAAATGGTAGTAATCCTACTATTAGATTTGATAGTCATTCAACTGAATCGCGCTGGGAGTTAGCGCATACCCCCATGGCTGGTTGGCGAGGTAAGTTAGGTTTGCAAACAGAAGCAACTGCAGTGCAAACTATGATGAGTGATCCGTCACAACTTCCTACAGTGCCACATACACGTTCTACTTCGAATGCAGCATTTATCGTTGAAGAACAAGAATTCGGCAAGGTGCGATTAAACTTGGGAGCGCGTGTTGAAGGAGCTGCACGCAATCCCGTAACAGGTAGTAGTCGATATTTTCAATTACGTTCTTATTCTGCAGGAGCTTTATGGTCTTTTGTGCCGGGTTATGGATTAGGTTTCACTGCGTCTGTAGCTGAGCGCGCCCCGACTGCTGAAGAACTGTATTCACATGGACCGCATCATCCTACCGAGACTTTTGATGTTGGAAATGCAGAGTTAAAAAAAGAAGCATCGAATAATTTCGATTTATCATTGCAAAAAAATGCAGAAAAACTTCGCTGGAAACTCAATGTTTTTCAAAACAAAGTTAAGAATTTTGTTTATGGCGAGGTGGGTGGCAATACGAATGATCCGTCATTCATAGACAGAAATTTCAAACAAGCTGATGCAACATTGCGGGGTTTTGAAGCAGAGTTGAGTTACAACTTAAATGAAGCCGGTTGGTTTAGTCGCTTGTTTGCTGATAATTCACGTGGCACATTAGATCAGTTAGGAAATTTACCTCTACAGCCTGCAATGCGTACTGGCGCTGAATTAGGAAATCAAGCCAAGCAATGGCGTTCTTCACTGTCGATTATAAAAACGAATGCGCACGATAGATTTGCTTCGACTGAAACCATTACCCAAGGATATACACGAGTAGATGCTAGTGTGTCTTATGTGCAGAGAATGGGAACAACAGATCTGACTTGGTTTGTACTTGCGCGGAATTTATTGAATGAAGAAATACGACTTTCTACTTCATTACTAAAAGACGTATTGCCTCAGCCGGGAAGAAATATAGTGCTAGGAGTTAGAGCGCGGTTTTAAAAAAACCAAGTGCGGTAGAGGTGAGGCATGAAGATATTGAAGCGGGTGCCCCAAATAAGGTGACACCCGTTCAGTGCTGAGCTACGAAGTTTAATCGCCGTAGAGTTTTTGCTTGAGTTCTCTTCTTTGTTGCGCTTCAAGAGATAGTGTCGCAGTTGGTCGTGCAAGCAAACGTGGAATGCCGATGGGCTCTCCGGTTTCTTCACACCAGCCATAATCACCAGAATCTATCGCGACAATTGACTGCTGTACTTTTTTCAGCAGCTTACGTTCGCGATCGCGCGTACGTAATTCAAGAGCATGTTCTTCCTCTATAGTGGCGCGATCTGCTGGATCGGGTACCAGTACGGTTTCTCGTAAGTGTTCCGTTGTCTCGCCAGCATTCTTCAATAAATCTTTTTCAAGCTGTTGCAGTCGGCTTTTGAAAAAAGCTAATTGCACAGGATTCATATAATCCTGTTCGCTCATTTTCATTATCTGTTCGTCTGTGAGCTGTGCGCCATCAGCCGCAGAGGAGGTTGGAGTTTTAGTATTAGTTGCCACCGTCGCCTACTTTCAAAACTAAGCAATCATTCGTCCTAGATCCCCTAACAACATATTGCTGTCAGAGTTGCACGATTTTGCCAGTGATTGTTCACTACATCACTCGCCCTACTTTGCAGAACTCGACTTCCATCTATGTGTAACCAGATAGCAGCCAAATTTACTGCTTGGTGCTACACGTCACAATGTGAGGTGCAGCGGTTTTTTAAAATCGGGGGCTATTGTAATGGCTTTGTGGCTAGTCGTGAT
Source organism: Oxalobacteraceae bacterium (assembly GCA_947454475.1). Taxonomy (GTDB): domain Bacteria; phylum Pseudomonadota; class Gammaproteobacteria; order Burkholderiales; family Burkholderiaceae_D; genus Pernthalerella. The sequence continues at coordinate 63,848 of CANGLD010000001.1, read as the reverse complement.
GAGTATTTAATCTATTTTTGGTCACTTTGCGCCTAAAATTTTATGCTGGCATTGATCAATGGACTAAATGTTTCTTTAGTGGAAAATGTATTTGAATCAAGGAATTAGTACCATTCTTAGGCTAAGTGAGCTGCGAAAACCCTATGAAATCAGGCATTGTTCTAAGCCTTCCAGAAATATCTGTTTTGGCAATGCTTGTCCAATAAACACGATTTTGCTTCCCTTTTTTTCCTCCGCGCTCCATTTTGCCCCCAGATCGCTCCCCATAGTCTGATGCACGCCTTGGAAGATAACTTTACGTTCTGCACCTTGTAACCAGAGTATGCCTTTGTAGCGCAGCATACGAGGGCCATAAACTTTGACGATGCTGCCTACGAATTCTTCTAGGCGCGCGGGGTCAAATGGTTGGTCGCTCCGAAAGACAAAGGCAGCAATCTCATCAGTGTGAGTATGTCCAGCATGATCATGGTGATGATGGTGTGCAGCATGATCATGATCGTGATCGCAGTGATCATCACAATCATGGGTATGTTCATCAGCCTTTAAAAAATCGGGATCAATTTCTAATTTCTCGTTCAGATTAAAGCCGCGTATATCGAAAATTTCCGCGATGGGCGAGGTGCCAAAATTACTTTTCCCAATAGGCGCGCGAGGATTAATGCGTTTTAGTCGTGTTTCTAATGCGGCTAGTTGATTCGCTTCGACTAAATCAGTTTTTGAGAGCAGCATACGATCTGCAAAACCAATTTGTCGCTGTGCTTCTTGATATTGATCTAGCTGCTGCATTGCATGGCTAGCATCGACGATGGTGATGACGCCATCTAATAAATAATGCGTACCGATTTCTTCATCCATAAAAAAAGTCTGCGCAACAGGGCCGGGATTCGCTAAGCCGGTTGTTTCTATCACTACGCGATCAAAATGGAGTTCACCAGCTAATCGTTTGCGTGCAAGCTCACTCAGCGCTGCGATTAAATCACCTCTCACAGTGCAGCAGATACAACCGTTATTCATTTCTATAATTTGTTCGCGACTGTCTTGTACAAGAATTTCATTGTCTATATTTTCTTCACCAAATTCATTTTCAATAACGGCGATTTTTTGTCCATGCGCTTCATGCAGTATGCGATTGAGTAAAGTAGTTTTACCAGCGCCGAGAAAGCCAGTGAGTATGGTGGTAGGAATGAGTGACATAGGGTCTTAATGTAAAAAATAATAGCTGATGATGGTGAATTATTCTGCAAAAGCGGGTGTGAGAGTTTGCAGTTTTAGCTAGGGCTGTTTTGTTTTTTAGCTCTAGGATGTGCTGCATCATACACTTGCGCTAATCTTTGAAAATCTAAAGAAGTGTATACCTGTGTGGATGCGATAGATGCGTGACCTAGCATTTCTTGTACAGCCCGCAAATCTCCTGAAGATTGTAAAACATGAGAGGCAAATGAATGACGTAAAACATGAGGATGAACATTGCTCGGTATACCAATTAAGCGGGCATGTTTTTTCAAGCGCTCTTGTACTATGCGCGGCGTCATACGTTTGCCTCGACTAGTCAAAAAAAGTGCTGCGGTATCAGCGTTAGCAATTTGTGAAATAAATGTATTTCGTACTTCTATCCAATTTCGTAGAGCAGTGACAGCTGCTGCGCCCATAGGGACACTACGCCGTTTGTTTCCTTTGCCTGTGACAGTAACTTCTGCTGAGCTGAGATCTATCCACGCTGTTGATAGATGCTCGGTATTTTTTGTATAGCTAATATCTAGACTGGTTAATTCAGAAACTCGTAAGCCGCTTGAATAAAGCAATTCAAACATAGCGGCATTGCAGATGACATCAGGAGAATTTTCTTCGGCATCTGAAAGCGTGCTTTTTACTAAATGCATAGCATCATCTACGCTTAATGCTTTTGGCAGAGCTTTGCCGCGTTTCGGTGCTTTCACACCAGTGACAGGATTCGATTCCATGGCTTGACGATGCGCTAGCCAAGAAAAAAATCCTCGCCATGCGGATAATTTTCTAGCGATTGTCGCGGCCGACAGACCAAGTGCATGGAGCTTGCTTGTGTAGCGACGTATATCGAAATGGGTTAGCTTCGCTAAAGTATTTTGATCACTTGCTAATGTGACTAATTGCAAGAGATCGCGCTGGTAATTACTAATCGTGTGAGCAGAATACTGCCTTTGTATCTGCAAATAATGCAGATAATCTTGAATGACATTCTGATCAGCAGTATTACTCACAGGCGATAGTTATTTCACCATAATTTGCAATGCCGCACTGGCTGTGTGAGCAATGCGTGATAAAAAATCTGTAGCTAGGTCAGCTGAAAAACGCTGTGAATCAGTTGATCCCAGGACTAACAAACCAAAACTTTTTTTGCTAGATAAATGCTGCAAGCTAAGCAAAGCAACGGATTGCATAGAAGCGGCATCATCCAACCAAACAACACCTGGTTGTCCCGAGGCTGGCCCACAATAAGGTTGATGCAACTGATTAGCAAACTCGCGTGTTTCATCACTGACTTTTTGTGCAAACCATGCGCTTGCATGTTCATCAGCCACATCCCACAAACGTAGGCTCACACTTTGTATATCGAAACCTTCGCGCATGGCGGTTAATAAAGTGTCTGGCGATTTGCTCGTGTCATGCGATAGCAGTAAGGCGTCGACCCAAAGATGAAATTTAGCCATGATGGCATCATTTTCTTTTGCTATGCGATTGAGATGGGAAAGCTTGAGCTCTAAACCTTTGAGTTTTTCACGCAAAATTTCAGCTTGTCGCTCTTGTAGGGAGACAGTACGACCACCAAGCTGAGTGGTGAGTCTAAGTCCAGTGAGGAGCTCAGGATGGTCATCAAAAAAACGAGGATTGTCTTTCAGATAAAGAGCAACTGAGCGAGCGTCTAGCGTTGCGGTCATAGATAGTTCATTCTTATGTTGATAATCAAATAGGTGCACATGAGGCACAGCTATTTACTGAGGTCCAAGCGCTCTTGGACTGCGTGCATTCTACCTCTACCTGCGAGGAAAAGAGTAGATGAAATATGGCTGTCTTTACTAGAGGAAGATTTGTACTGGTCAGAGCCTACAAGACTAGACATAAAAATACTCGCCCATAAAAAAAGGGCACCCTTAGGTGCCCATGAATTACAGAGGAGATTAAAACGGTTACAGTCAATGAATCAGAAAGCTAAACAACATACAAGGGAAGCTTTCTATCCCTTCAATCATACGATCAGAATAAAACGCGTACACCAAGATTTAGCGCCTTGTTGCCTGAACCAGGTTCAGAGTTATTGCCTACAGTGTAAGAGGCTTGATTTTTATTGTTGATACGCGCGTAAGCTGCATACAGATTGGTTTGCTTGGATAAAGCATAGGTGTAACCAATCGCGACCTGGTTAGCATCATTGTTCGCAACGCGATCATCCTTGTTGATATAAGAAAATAAGAAAGTATGTTTTTCGATAGGCACACTTAAACCAATCAGGAAGTCACGCGTTTTGCTAGAAGCGACTGGATTGGTAGGTAAACCATATGGATTGAGATTTGGAGTTAATGTAAGTGTGCTTGGGTATAGTGAGCTAGCTATGCCACGATTATCACTAATAGCAGCAAAAATCTTGGCAACTTCCAAATCCCAAGTGGCGCCCAATAATGTATTTTTTGCTGTATCAGTGTCAGTCGCATTACGTACATTGTGATGCGCTAGTTTGATACTGAACGCATTGGCTGCGTAACCTAAAGAACCACCGATTTGACGATTTTTTTCGCTACTGCCTTGTACTTCGCCGAAGCCATAAGCGATTTCGCCGCTAAAGCCATCAATGTTTGGTGTGGCGTATTTGACGGAGTTATTCATGCGGTTAGCATTACCCGCATTAGGGAACAGATTCAGTGCGGTGCCAGCCGTACCGGAAGCAAAAGGATCGGCTGCATTGATGGTCAGGAAGTAAGGAGTGTACTGACGACCCAGAGTCAGTGTGCCACCGTCGCTTTGTAGTCCCACAAAAGTTTGTCTACCGAATGCAGTACCGTTTTGATTGAAACCACCCTCATCTGTTTTTACACTGGTCTCCAGCACGAACAGGGCTTTCATGCCGTCGCCTAAATCTTCAGTGCCTTTAAAGCCTAGACGGGTACCCGATTGTGCTCCGCTAGTGAGTTTGCTGTTTGAGCCTGCAGCACCGCCACGTTCGTTGACGTAACCCATATCAACTATGCCGTAAATATTGACTGCAGATTGAGCTTGAGCCCATCCACACAGGGTGCCGGCAACGGCGAGTGCAGCGATTGATTTTTTCATTTTTCCATCCTCAGAAATGAACGTTTGTTGAAAATCCGTAGAAGTCGGATGGCTGAACATTAATTTCTTAAATGGAAACTGTTTTAAAGCGCGGCGTTCAATTCACGATGAACTTGGACGAAACAATCTGCTTCGCTAGGCGCTGTTGTTTTATTCCTACTAAGCGCATTGACGCGATAGCCAGCTAAAGCGCACAGTTGAGCTTCTCAATTTGATAACTTTTGTGGCGTACTACGATTTCAGCAAGCGCTTTGTCTGACTAAAAAAACTAAATGCTGGTTGTGGGTGGGTACGTCATCAAAAAGCCTAGGCTGGGCGGCAATTTCGCCTGAAGCCATTCAACTAAATTAGCTGGAGTTGCATTAGAAACATGGCAAATCGTGATGAATTACTGATTATTCGTGCCGCAAGAGCTGGTCAAGCTGTCGCACAACTTGCATTGGGCAAACGTTATTTATTTGGTGGCGGGGGATTACCGAAAAGTTTATCTACTGCTTTGCATTGGTTAGAAAGAGCAGCTGAACAAAACCAAAGAGATGCATGGATTTTGATAGGCGCTCACATTCCATTCGAAGTGTCATCACAAGTTGGTGAGCCATTGAGGGCAGCAATCTGGTATGAGCGTGCATTCGAAGAAGGACAACCCGGTGCAGGTTTAGTACTAGCGATGCTGGTATTTGCTAACTGGACACGAGCGCATCACACATTGCAACAAAAAGCATTGCAGGCATTACATTTCGCTGCTGAGTCAGGCTTGTCGCAAGGACAGTGGTTGCTTGCGCAACAAAAAGGCGCAAAGGAATTTGCAGCGCGCTCACCTATAGGACTGAATAAAGAAATTATGGATAGGCGATCCATAGCATTGGAATGGGCGGCACGTGCTGCAAAAGGTGGGATCGTGGACGCACAAAGATTAATGGCAGATTGTGCATGGCGTGAATTTGATTATGTGAAATATTTATTTTGGGCTTTACCGATAGCGCAAGAGTGTGAGCGTCGTGCAATGACGTCAGCATTAAAACGTAAGTCATTTACTGAGCAAGATCTACAGATTTTTTCACGTTGTGCGACATCATTGCTCATGACTATGGATACCAATATCAATTTAATTGATAGGTATTTAAAAATATTGGCAGAGTCAGGAGAAAGCAAAGCCCAATTTTCTTTGGGTTTGTGGATGGCACGTATGGACCATACGGGCGCAAAGATTAATGCCATACCGGGTGTGGCGCACTACAAAAAAGCGATACGTTGGTTATCGCAAGCAGCAGAACAAGGTTTGTCAGCAGCATGGTACGTCATGTCGCGTATTTATCTTAAGCCAGAATTTTCTAGACGCTGTTTAGCAGAGGCTCGCAGACATTTAGAGATGGCTGCAAAAACTGGACATATGCGTGCGCAATTAGAATTAGGATTGGCAGCATGGCGTGGAAGAAGAAATGATCCGCGTTCCGATATACGAGCTTTGTATTGGTTACAACAAGCGCGCGATCAAGGTAGTACAGAAGCGACTAAGCTGATAAAAAAAATCACACAACCTGTACGACTTTCAGAATGGGCTCGTAGTGCGAGAGAAAAATTTAATCGGGAGCTGAGTGCGCAATATCCATTTTTAGCAGTACGTATAGAGCTAGGTTATTGGTTTGGATTGACGCGAGCAGAGGCCTTGCTGTTAGAAATAGAATCAGCAGATCATGGGCATTGCTTAGAAGTAGATATACGAGAAGAACATCCTAGAAGCCGGCGTCGATTAATAGAAATCAAAACGGGTGAGCAGCGTCAAGTACTCGATAGATTTGAGCAATTAAGAGAAAAATTTAGTGAGCATGCAACCGCAGCAGAAGGAAATTATAGGCAGCGTTTATATCGTTTCCGAAATTTAATGAGCGCGCGTAAAAGGCATAGCTTAAACAATTCACTCTGTGCTTAAAGTGAATGCCTTATACATCAATATTCTCAACGAACTTTAAATTTCTATGCTGCCCTCAAACACATTCATAGCAGGACCAGTCATCATCACAGATTGTTGATCGCCAGCCCAAGCAATCGACAAAGTTCCTCCGTGCGTGGTAACTTTCACAGGCGAATCAAGCACACCACGTTGTATGCCACTTACTGCTGCTGCACAAGCTCCAGTACCACAAGACAAAGTCTCACCAGCACCTCGTTCATAAACGCGTAAGTGTATGTGATGACGATCCACAATTTGCATGAAGCCTGCATTCACTCTTTTAGGAAATCGAACATGATTTTCTATCAGAGGGCCTGATTGCAAAACATCAGCGGTTTCAGCATCAGGCACTATCTGCACTGCATGGGGATTGCCCATGGAAACAACACACAGTTCAACGCTTGCATCACCAATCTTTAACGGCCATAAAGCAGCAGCATGCTGTTGTCTGCTTTGCAAACCTTGTGCATCAAATGGAATGAGATTCGGAGAAAAAATAGGTGCGCCCATGTCCACAGTAATGCGTCCATCTTCTTCTAGTTTTGGTGCGATAGTGCCAGCCATCGTTTCAACTTTGATTTGACGTTGATCTGTCAAACCTTTATCAACAACAAATTTAACAAAAGCGCGCGCACCATTTCCACACTGCTCGACTTCGCTACCATCTGAGTTAAAAATGCGATAGCGAAAATCAACGTCTTTAGTGTGTGATTTTTCAACTAATAAAATTTGATCAGCGCCTATGCCAAAGCGACGGTCTGCAAGTTGTTTGCATAAGTCGCTAGTGAGATTGACTGACTGATTGATAGCATCAATCACAATGAAATCATTGCCTGCGCCATGCATTTTTGTAAATTTAAGAGTCATGAGTTAATTATAAGTCGCAAGCAGTTTGTAGGAGAGCTGTGTGAGGGTAAGCTACGTTAATCTATTGCATAAACATTTTTTTCGCCTTCAGGTCGCGTTTTAAATCTCTTGTGCGACCAAAAATATTCTGCAGGTGATTCTAGTACACGTTCTTCTATAAAGGCGTTCATCCGGCGAGTAGCTGCATTGAGATCAGTGCCAGGATAGTTTTCCCATGGCGGATAAAAAATAACTTGCCACCCTTGATAAGAAGGTAAAAACCGAGTGACAACAGGAATGATTTGCCCATCGGTTGCAGTCGTTAAGCGTGCCGGAGAAGTTAAGGTCGCAGCTGAAACACCAAAAAAAGATGTGAATATAGAGTCGCGCACACCAAAGTCCATATCAGGCAACATCAAAAAAGCTCGACCACTTTTCATAGCGCGAATAATAGGTTTAACCCCAGCTTCGCGTGACAGTAAATTATTTTCATCCGGTGTGAAGCGCAAACGTCCTTTACGTAAAGCCGCATCAAAAATTTTATTGCGCTGTTTTGTATAAATAGAGCAGGCAGGTGCTTGCATCGTGATGGCGACACCCGCAACTTCGAGGCAAACAAAATGGGGGCAAAGAAAAATCGTGGGGCGATTCATCATTTGTTGAATCGGTACTGGAGAGACGACTTGAATTAAGCGAGATAGTCGCGCAGGTGTGGCCCACCATAAGATGCTGCGCTCTAATACGCTACGAGCGAAATATTGAAAATGGCTGCGCGCGAGATGCAGTCTTTCAGCTTGTGTCAGGTTAGGTAAACAAAGTTGCAAATTCGTGAGTGTGATGTGTCTACGCTTACGCATGAACACAAATAATAAGCTGCCTATGCCTTTACCAATACGTCCTAGTAGAGGTAAAGGTAGCCAGTGCAACAACCACATTAGCGCTAACAGTAATCTCACGATGCGACTTTCTCAAGCAACTGCGCTTCATCATTGTCAGGTGAGCCTTTATAGCGGTTATAACCCCAAAAATATTGAGCGGGACAACGTGCGATCAGTTTTTCCATCGCGCTGTTAATGAGTGTGGCTTGATCTAATGCATGCTCAGGAAGCGGTGCATCAAATAATTCAAAGTGCACGGCATAACCTGCCCCACGTGGTAAACGCTTTGCATAGGAGAGTACGAGCTGTGCACCACTCATACTGGCTAATTTGCCTGGCAATGTCATGGTGTAAGCAGATTTACCAAAAAATTTTGCCCACACGCCCTCACCTGCTTGCGGTACTTGATCAGGTAATAAACCGATAGCACCACCTTTACGTAGCGTTTTTAATAAAACGCGCACACCTGCAAGATTGGCCGGTGCGAGATGGAGTTGTTCACGTTCGCGAGCAGTCTCCATGAGAGGCTTGAGCGCATTCTTTTTTGGTGGACGATACAACGCTGTTAAGGGAACGCGACTTGCGATGGCTTGCGCAATGATTTCAAAACAACCTAAATGCGGGGTGAGAAAAATCACTCCTTTGCCGGCATTTAATGCACTTTGCGCTATTTCCCAATCATGAATGACAGCGGTTTTTAAAACTCTTTGCGCAGGCGCACACCAGATAAAAGGCAATTCAAAAATATTTTTGCCTGCTTCGGCCACTGCTTCATGTAGATAGTCGAGATAGCCTGCGCGCGTCAGATTCTCGCGCATGCGACGGCGATGTCCGGGTGATAAAAGATAGACAAACCATCCAGCCAAGACGCCTGCAGCATGCAGGAAGGACAAGGGAAAAATGGAAAGGAACTGGAAAAAACGCAGCAGCATCCGAAAAGTCGTAAGGAGGTTTTGCTGAATTGAAGCAAGAAGCGTAAAATACCACGAAGTGTTACCCGCCGAGTTAACAGACAACTTGCGAGGCGGTCTATAAATTTCGCTAAAGCGTCGCAGGCTCATTAGGTTGACCGCGACACTATGTCAATCATTAACAAGGAGCTTGCATGTCAACTGAATATTTCTTTACCTCTGAGTCCGTATCTGAAGGTCATCCGGACAAAGTAGCCGATCAAATTTCCGACGCGATTCTCGACGCGATTCTCGAACAGGATCCACGTTCACGCGTTGCCGCTGAAACTCTCTGTAACACGGGTTTAGTCGTATTAGCGGGTGAAATCACGACCAACGCGAATGTCGATTACATCAAAGTGGCACGTGACACAATTAAGCGCATAGGCTATGACAATACCGATTACGGTATTGATTACAAAGGTTGTGCAGTCATGGTGTGCTACGACAAGCAGTCACCAGATATTGCGCAGGGTGTGGACGAAGGCAAAGGCTTAGATCTCGATCAGGGTGCTGGCGATCAGGGTCTGATGTTTGGCTATGCTTGCGATGAAACGCCAGAGCTCATGCCTGCTGCTATTTACTACTCACATCGTATCGTTGAGCGTCAGGCGCAAATGCGTAAAGATGGCCGCTTATCTTGGTTACGTCCAGATGCAAAATCACAAGTCACGCTTAAGTATGTCGATGGCAAACCAGTAGCGATTGACACGATTGTTCTGTCTACTCAGCACGCGCCAGAAATGCAGCATAAGCAGATCGAAGAAGCAGCGATTGAATCCATCATCAAACCAGTCGTGCCTAAAGAATGGTTGAAAGACACCCGTTATTTAGTCAATCCTACAGGTCGATTTGTGATCGGTGGTCCACAAGGTGATTGCGGCCTGACCGGTCGTAAAATTATTGTCGATACCTACGGCGGGGCAGCACCCCATGGTGGTGGTGCATTCTCAGGCAAGGATCCTACCAAGGTAGACCGCTCTGCAGCCTATGCAGGTCGCTATGTAGCCAAGAACATTGTTGCAGCTGGACTGGCTTCACGTTGCCAGATTCAGATTTCTTATGCGATTGGTATTGCTAAGCCTACCTCGGTGATGGTGACCACTTTCGGTACCGGCAAAATCAGCGATGAAAAAATTGCAGCCTTAGTGAGTGAGCATTTTGATTTGCGTCCTAAAGGCATTGTGCAAATGCTGGATTTGCTACGTCCTATTTATCAAAAAACAGCAGCCTATGGTCACTTTGGTCGTGAAGAGCCAGAGTTCACATGGGAGCGTACGGACAAGGCAGCAGCATTGAAAGCAGCGGCTGGTATTTAATAGCACTCGCTCTATAAAAAGGACTAGCTTGCAGAATCTTGCGGCTAGTCCTTTTTTATTAAAGATATTAATTTTTTGAAAACTTATTCAAATTGGTGAGCACTTTAACAAGCTGTCAAGCAGAAAAGTTCTAAATTAGATTAAAATACAGCCCTGCCAAGGAGCGTTGCGACAGAGTTTCACTCTGCCAGGCTTGGCTGGTCATTTTGCAACTGCGCTCACGTTACTTTCTTTCACAGAAAAGGAGGGCGTGATGAGCGCCGTATTAAAAACCGTTAATTCTTCATTCACTGACTACATCATTGCTGACATCAGCTTAGCTGACTGGGGCAATAAAGAAATCCGCATCGCCGAAACCGAAATGCCAGGTCTGATGGCAATTCGTGAAGAGTTCGCAAAAGCGCAACCTTTAAAAGGCGCACGCATTACTGGATCGTTGCATATGACGATACAGACCGCAGTGTTAATCCAAACTCTGGAAGCACTGGGTGCAGAAGTGCGTTGGGCATCCTGCAATATCTATTCAACTCAAGACCATGCAGCAGCTGCAATTGCAGCAGCAGGTACACCTGTGTTTGCAGTCAAAGGTGAAAACTTAGACGAATATTGGGAATACACCCATCGTATTTTTGAATGGGCTGATGGCGGCTACACCAACATGATTTTGGATGATGGCGGCGATGCCACCATGTTGCTGCACTTAGGTACACGTGCAGAAAAAGACTTAAGCGTCTTGAACAATCCAGATTCTGAAGAAGCAGTTTGCCTCTTCAACTCTATCAAAGCAAAACTGAAAACCGATCCAACTTGGTATTCAACTCGTTTAGCGCACGTCAAAGGCGTAACAGAAGAAACCACGACGGGTGTGCATCGTTTATATCAAATGCACAAAGAAGGTAAATTGGCCTTCCCAGCAATTAACGTGAATGACTCCGTCACCAAATCCAAGTTCGATAACTTGTATGGCTGCCGTGAATCCTTAGTTGATGGCATCAAACGTGCAACTGACGTCATGATCGCAGGTAAAGTAGCTGTTGTTGCTGGCTATGGCGATGTGGGCAAAGGTTCAGCACAAGCATTGCGTGCTTTGTCTGCGCAAGTATGGGTGACAGAGATTGATCCTATCTGTGCATTGCAAGCTGCAATGGAAGGTTATCGTATTGTGACTATGGATTACGCTGCAGAACATGCAGATATCTTTGTCACTGCAACCGGTAACTATCATGTGATCACCCATGAACACATGAAAAAAATGAAAGACCAAGCGATTGTTTGTAACATCGGTCACTTCGACAATGAAATCGAAGTTGCCGCACTCAAGCAATACACATGGGAAAACATTAAGCCACAAGTGGATCACATCGTGTTCCCAGATGGTAAGCGTCTCATCTTGTTAGCAGAAGGTCGTTTGGTTAATCTCGGTTGCGGTACCGGCCATCCTTCCTATGTCATGAGCTCATCATTTGCGAATCAAACCATTGCTCAAATCGAGTTATATACCCGCACTAAGGATTATCCTATCGGTGTGTATACCTTGCCTAAGCATTTGGATGAGAAGGTTGCGCGTTTGCAGTTACAAAAACTGAATGCACAATTAACTGAACTGACTGAAGAGCAAGCAGCGTACATCGGTGTGAAGCAAGACGGTCCATACAAACCTGAGCAATATCGTTATTAATTTGTTCTTCGTGTTTGTGCTTTGAATGGATTCCGGTTTGCGCCGGAATCCATTTTCATTTTTTACTTTTCGGATCGAAGATGCGCTTGCTACTGATCTGGCTGATTAACACCATCGCTTTATTCGTTTTGCCCTTAATCTTAGAGACAGTGCAAATCGATAGCTTTGCGACAGCATTCGTTGCTGCGCTAGTGCTGGGATTAATCAATACGCTGATTCGACCCATACTGATTTTTTTTACCTTTCCTGTCACAGTTCTCACACTGGGTTTATTTATACTCGTGATTAATGGCCTGATGTTTTGGGCAGCCTCTGATCTAGTGCAAGGATTTCAGGTGGCAGGGTTTTCCTCGGCTGTAATGGGTGCACTGCTTTACAGTGTGATTTCATGGCTGCTGTCAGCGATTTTCATAAGAAAATAAATGCGCGAACAATTATTTAGTATTGAATTCTTCCCACCTAAAACAGCTGAAGGTGCAGATAAATTACGTGTCGTTAGATCTAAGCTTGCTGCTTTACATCCGGCTTATTTCTCCGTTACTTTCGGTGCTGGTGGTTCTACGCAATCCGGTACACGTGACACCGTTTTAGAAATACGCGCTGAAGGTTTACAAGCTGCGCCGCATTTATCTTGTATCGGACGCACTCGCGAAGAGTTGCGTGACTTAATCACAGAATATAAATCACATGGCATTAAACAATTAGTTGCCTTACGTGGTGATTTGCCTAGCGGTTATGGCGCAGGTGGTTTTTCATCTGGCCAGTTTAGTTATGCAAATGAGTTGATAGAATTTATACGCGCAGAAACCGGCGATTGGTTTCATATAGAAGCGGCGGCCTATCCTGAAATGCATCCACAAGCAAAATCGCCGCAAGAAGATATAAAAAATTTCGTACGCAAAATACAGGCGGGTGCAAATTCTGCAATCACGCAATATTTTTATAATACCGATGCGTATTTCCGTTTTGTTGATGAAGCACGCAAGCTGGGTGTGGATGTGCCTATCGTAGCCGGCATTATGCCTATCACCAATTACACACAACTCATGCGCTTTTCTGAAATGTGTGGAGCAGAGATACCGCGTTGGGTTAAATTAAAACTAGCTAGCTTTGGTGACGATACAGAATCTATACGCGCCTTTGGTTTAGATGTCGTGACAGCGCTATGTGAACAATTACTCAAAGGTGGTGCACCTGGGCTGCATTTCTATACCTTGAATCAAGCTGCGCCAACCATGGCAATATTGCAGCGCTTGGGTCTTGCTAACTCAAATTAATTTTTCTTCCGTGAGTATCCAGTCTAGTGCGATGTCATGAGCCGATGCAGCAAATGCTACGCAAGTAAAAGCATAGGCGATACCCACTGCAAGTGGTTTGATTGGTTGAGCTAGGGTTCGATCAAAATAACCACCGCCATAGCCTAAGCGATAACGTGTTTCTGTAAAGCCTACACACGGAACAAGAATTAATTCAGGTGAAATAAATGCATCGCGGTTAGCGGGTGCCATGGTGCCGCTTGCATCTTTAACAAGTGTGTCACCGGGCTGCCAAGTTGCGTAGTGCAATGCCTGATTTTTTTCTAACACCACGGGTAGTGCGATACGAATATCACGCTTATGCAGCGTTTCAACCAGAGGCATGAGGTCGGGCTCACCTGATAACGGTAAATAAACGCCCAATACACTCACTGGGTGTGAGTTCAGAAAGGCGAGTATCCCCGCCATGATGCGTTGATCTGACTGCATTTTGTTTTCAGCTGATAAAGCCTTGCGTGCCGCAATCAGTGAGTGTCGTAATGCAGATTTGTCGTGGTTAGCTTGCATAGCTTAATAATGGTTATTTCATACCGATTCATTAGGTATGACATGCTATTCTAAACACACTATTGATATTCGGAAATTTGAAACAGGGATTATGAAGAAAATTGTTTGTCTGCTTGTCGTCGTGCTTGAAATACTGAGCGGTGTCGCCTTCATTTGTGCTCCAGCAAACGCAGCGCGCAATGAACTCACGCTAACACCTGCCGATGCAGATTTTTTAATGCTGCGTGATGCTTCATTGCGAGGTGACATTGCGCTAGCAGGAAGAATAGCGGATCGCCTTGCTAACTACCCTATTCCATCTTACGTTGAATACTATCGTCTGTATCCTAGATTAATTTCAGCACCAGAAGGTGAAATACGCGCCTTTATGGATAAATATGCAGGTACGGCTATTGCAGATCGTTTGCGTAATGACTGGTTACTACTATTAGGTCATGCTCATATATGGCGCACCTTTGATGAGCAATATCCCTTATTTACTCTAAATGACGATACGCAAGTTAAATGCTATGCCTTACTTTCGCGTGTGAATAAACGTGAGAATGTAGCCAAGCAAGCTAGAGAATTGCTGTTGCAACCGAATCAATATGGTGTCGCCTGTGCAGAATTAATTGTAAATCTCTACAAAGAAAAATATTTTAATACGGATGATGTCTGGCATCAGATTCGTTTAGCAGCTGAATATAGCCAAATCAGTTTGGCACGCCGACTTGCAAGCGTGACCGATGCGACAGAAAAACAATTAGCCTTAGCTATTGATAAACCTGGATCAGTCATTGATCGCGGCATTGTTGCGCCGCGTACCTCGCATGAATTATTTATTATCGCTTTAGGACGCGTAGCGCGACATGAGCCTGCAAAATCTGTTAAGGCTTTGAATAAAGTTTTAAATAGATTAAGCGCAGAAGAGCAATCACTAGCGTGGGCACAAATCGCATTACAAGCTTCATTACAACTGTCGCGTGATGCGGCTAGTTATTGGAGTAGAACATGGGGTGTGCAATTATCTCAAGATGGCTATCAATGGCGTGCACGTGCTGCATTACGTGCAGGTGACTGGAGCATGGTGAGTAAGGCCATTAGTAGTATGCCACCTGAATTACAAAAAGATGCATCTTGGGTGTATTGGCATGGACGAGCAGATAAAGCACAGGGTCGCAATGAAGAGGCGCAAAAACATTTTCAATCCATCGCATCGCTCTCAAATTTTTATGGCTTGTTAGCGAATGAAGAACTGGGTCAAAAAGCCATGGTGTCCGATAAGCCTGTTGCGCCTAAGTCGGAAGAATTAGCAGAAGCCTCTAACAATCCAGGCTTTCAACATGCATTTCGTTTTTTTGATTTGGGTTTGCGATTTGAAGGCAATCGCGAATGGAATTGGCAATTGCGTCGGATGAATGAACGTCAGCTGTTAGCAGCAGCAGAATTCGCGCGTCAAAGTGATGTATTAGACAGAATGGTGACAACAGCAGATCGCGCTAGAGTGGAATTAGATTTTACGCATCGTTATCCGGCTCCTCACGATGACATCATGCACACCGCAACGCAACCTATGGGTTTAGATAAAGCGTGGGTCTACGGATTGATACGTCAAGAATCGCGTTTTGTTAAATCAGCTCGTTCGAATGTGGGTGCCTCAGGTTTAATGCAAATCATGCCATCGACTGCAAAGTATGTGGCACGTAAAATTGGTATGGTTGGTTTTACATTAAATAATTTAAATGACACACGCACTAACATTACCTTGGGTACGCAATATCTCAATATGGTGTTAAATAATTTAGGCGGTTCACAGACACTAGCAACAGCAGCTTACAATGCTGGTCCAGGACGACCAAGAATGTGGCGTGCAACTTTAGAAAAACCGATAGAAGGTGCCATATTTGCTGAAACCATACCTTTTTCAGAAACGCGTAATTACGTTAAAAGCGTATTAGCGAATGCGACGTGGTATGCAGCTTTGTTTGAAAATAAACCGCAATCACTTAAAGCAAGACTAGGCTACGTTATGCCAGGTGATGCGAATTTGCCTGAATTAGGCGATCTTCCTTAATGTTATAAATTTTGCAGAGTGACTATGCGACATGAATCTATTCTGCTCTTAGGTGGTAGCGGTTTTATCGGTACCCATATTGCAGCACAATTAGCAGCAGCAGGTTATAAAGTCATCGTACCTACACGACGTTACAACAGAGCGCGTCATTTATTGGTATTGCCGACTGTGCAAATTGTAGAAGCAGACATCATGGATGATGCGACGTTATCGTCCTTAGTACAACGCGCTGATGCAGTGATTAATTTAGTTGGTGTATTGCATTCACAGCAAAGTCGAGCGGGTAGTAAATGGGGCCGTGATTTTGAGCGTGCACATGTTGAGCTAACACGCAAATTAGTACGTGCTTGTCGTACACAAAACGTAAGACGTTGCTTACATATGAGTGCACTTGGCGTGGGTTTAAATGCGCCTTCCATGTATTTGCGTTCCAAAGCGGCTGCTGAAAAAATTATGTTGGAAGCACCGTTTTTAGATGTCACCATCATGCGTCCATCAGTGGTGTTTGGTGAAGAAGATAAATTTCTCAATCTATTTGCCAAGTTACAAAAATTGATGCCTGTCTTAGCCTTGGGTGGAACAGAGGCGAAATTTCAGCCAGTCTATGTCCGAGACGTAGCCCATGCATTTGTTGCTGCAATAGATAATCAGCAGACGTATGGAAAAACCTATGATCTAGTTGGTTCGCAGGTCTATACCTTGCGTGAGTTAATTAAACTAGCGGGGTCTTATAGTGGGCATATGCGGCCATTGATAGGCTTGCCGAATTTCTTAGCGAAATGTCAGGCGTGGATGCTGGAGTATGTGCCGGGTGGTCCACTCATGAGTCGTGATAATGTCGATTCTATGAAAGTAGATAATGTGGCCGGTTCTCGTAGTCAGTTGCCGCCAGATTGGCAGGCCACACCGCTAGAGGCAGTGGCGCCACATTATTTAGCGCGTGACTAAAAAAATGTCACAGCCATTTTCTATCTATACCGTAGGTGGCGCGGTGCGAGATGCCTTACTTGGTCTGCCAGTTAAAGATCGCGACTATGTGGTAGTGGGGGCAGACCCACAGCAAATGCAAGCCTTAGGATATTTACCAGTAGGTAAAGATTTTCCTGTCTTCCTTCATCCCGACACACACGAAGAATATGCATTAGCACGTACAGAGCGCAAAACTGCACCTGGTTATGCTGGATTTGTTTTTCATGCTGCAGCTGATGTCACGCTAGAACAAGATTTAATGCGTAGAGATTTGACCATCAATGCCATTGCGATGGATGAGCATGGCAATTTGACGGATCCCTATGGTGGTCAAGCAGATATACAAAATAAAATCTTCCGACATGTATCAACCGCATTTGCTGAAGACCCAGTTCGCATCTTGCGACTAGCGAGATTTGCAGCGCGGTTTCATGATTTTAATATTGCTCCTGAAACGATGCAGCTCATGCAGCATATGGTGCATGCTGGTGAGGTGGATGCACTTGTACCAGAACGCGTGTGGCAAGAATTATCGCGTGGACTGATGGAGAAAAAACCATCGCGCATGCTTCAGGTCTTGCAAGAATGTGGTGCGTTAGAAAAAATTCTGCCTGAGTTGGCTGCACTAGAAAAAACCCCGCATACCAATTTTTCTCAGTCAGAAACGACTGCCTTCTTACATGCAATGCAGGTGGTCGATGCCGCAGCTGAAAAAAATACTAACCTAGCGATTCGTGTTGCGGCATTGCTGTGTGATGTGGAGGAAGTGAATAGAGAGAATCAGAATGAATCTAACACTTCTACACTCTTAACACTCAGTACAAAATTAGTCGAGACACTCTGTGCTCGACTAAAGATGCAAAATGAGGTGCGTGATTTAGCAATCATACTTGCAAGAGAATTAAATAATCTGCATCGAGCAAAAGAGTTACCAGCAGAGTTATTAGTGAAATTATTAGAACGTTGTGATGCATTGCGCAGACCAGAGCGCTTTGGTGAATTGTTAGTGGCCATGGAATGTCATCAACTAACGCTAACGGAATCACATCATCTGATATTGCCTCAAACTACAAAACTAAGAGTAGCACTTGCAGCAGCTCAGGCCGTGCCGGCAGGAGCTATAGCTGCAACCGTGTCTGCTCAAGTAACGGGCAATGCTGCTGAGCCTATTGCAGATGCTATACACAAAGCACGAGTGGCTGCTATAGAGCGAGTGTTGAATTAAATGCGCTCGTCATCAATTTTAAAAATAAAAAAGGATCCGAGGGGGTGATCGGATCCGGCACACGCAAAACAGCGTGTAATAAAAATTAATGTGACTTGTGTCTTTTTTTCATACCCTCTTCAATTTCTTCATGGCTGAGTTTGCCATCTTTGTTTTTATCGAGTTTGTCGAAATCTTTTACTAAGCGCGGCATATCACCACTTTCTGCTTCAGCCTTACTTAGCAAGCCATCGCCATCTTTATCCGCCAGCTTCCAATGCTCTTGCATTGCACCTTGATATTTTTCATGCATCAACTTGTGATGCGCTTGCATTTCGTCTTTAGTAATAAAGCCATCTTTGTTGGTATCGATATCCGTAAATAATTTATCCATACCTTCTTTGAGTTCTACCTGACTGATTTTTCCATCTTTGTCTTTATCAAACTGACTAAACAGGGGATGCATGCCACCATCGCGCATATCACCATCGTGCTTAGTATGGCCTTCATGATGATTAGCATGTGCAAAGGCAGAAATGGCTAAACCTGTGAGTAAGACTAATTGATGCATTTTCATAAAGCTCTTTCTAAAAAATGATTAAAAAAATCCCAAAACATTATTTGCTGAATAAGGTGAGTAACAGCGCCCGAATTACTTCTAGTTACAGAAACCTGCTGTGTGACTTCACAGCGCATTCCGTAATGCAGTCGTAATCTGAGAGCAAATCACCTTAACCCTATCTAGTGAGGGGTTTCGTGAGGTGGAACATGGTATTTACATAAATAACGAGGATTCCTCACAGTTAGTAGATATTAAGTGCCACTTATGAAAGGGTAAATCGCCAAAACACCTGAATTTGGCTGAAAATAATGGTCGCCAGAATAGAACGAGCTGCAAGTTGAATCCCCTTTCATGCACTACAATTCTTAATGTATAAGCATGAATATTTTTGATTTGTCGCGGGCGCATACCCTGCCTATACTGCAATTAGCTAGTAACCCAATACAAGGACGGTCATGAACGCACCCATGGAGAAACAGCAAGATCAACTTGCAGATGCGATTTCTCTCGACGATAAATACACTAAAG
Source organism: Oxalobacteraceae bacterium (assembly GCA_947454475.1). GTDB lineage: Bacteria > Pseudomonadota > Gammaproteobacteria > Burkholderiales > Burkholderiaceae_D > Pernthalerella. The sequence goes on along the minus strand of CANGLD010000001.1, from coordinate 44,785 downwards.
ATCATGGCCGTGTATTTTTGACCGGAACGCAGGCATTAATACGCTTGCCTATGATGCAAAGACAGCGTGATATGGCCGCTGGCTTAAATACAGCAGGCTTTATCACTGGTTATCGTGGTTCACCTTTAGGCAGTGTGGATCAGACTGCCATGAAGGCAAAAAAATATCTCGATGCACATCATGTGAAATTTGTACCGGGTGTGAATGAAGATCTAGCTGCGACGAGTGTATGGGGCACACAGCAAGTTAATCTGTTTCCAGGCGCACAGTACGACGGCGTATTTTCTATTTGGTATGGCAAAGGGCCTGGTGTAGATCGATCAGGCGATGTGTTTAAACATGCTAACGGAGCAGGCACTGCTCCCCATGGCGGTGTATTAGTGTTAGCAGGGGATGATCATGCAGCAAAATCCTCTACCAATGCACATCAAAGTGAACACATACTTAAAGCATGTGGCATACCGGTTTTTTATCCATCATCTGTACAAGAATATTTAGACTACGGATTACACGGTTGGGCTATGAGCCGCTATACCGGTTTGTGGGTAGCGCTTAAATGTGTCACCGATATTGTGGAATCAGGTGCTACCGTTGATATCAACCCTAATCGTGTAAATATTATTTTGCCCGATGATTTTGCTATGCCACAGGGTGGTTTAAATATACGTTGGCCTGATGCCGTGTTGGATCAAGAAGAACGACTGGTTAATCATAAATGGTATGCAGCACTAGCTTATGTGCGTGCAAATAAAATTGATCGATTAATTTGGGATAGTCCTAACGCCCGCTTTGGCATACTTACCGCTGGTAAGTCTTATCTCGATACACGACAAGCTTTAGAAGATTTAGGAATAGATGAAAGTGTTGCGCGTGACATAGGCCTGCGTTTATATAAAGTTGGTATGACGTGGCCTTTAGAAGCAACAGGTGTACGAGAGTTTGCGCAAGGCTTAGAAGAAGTGTTGGTGGTAGAAGAAAAACGTCAGCTACTCGAGTATCAATTAAAAGAAGAGTTATATAACTGGCGTGATGATGTGCGTCCTCGTGTAGTTGGAAAATTTGATGACACGGGAGAGTGGAGCAACGTCCGTCGTGAAGGTCATGGTGATTGGTTATTGCCCGGCACGTATGAACTTAATCCCACACAAATAGCGCGTGCCATCGCTGCGCGTATTGCAAAATATTATGTTGGTCATCCTATAGAAAAACGGGTGAATGAGCGCATCGCTTTTCTTGAAGCGCGTGAATCTGTATTAAAAGTCACGAGCAAGCCTGATACACAAACCGATCGTATTCCGCACTTTTGCTCGGGCTGTCCACACAACACATCCACTAAAGTTCCAGAGGGTAGTCGTGCTTTAGCCGGTATAGGTTGTCATTACATGGCCTTGTGGATGGATAGATCTACTACCACTTTTACCCATATGGGTGCAGAAGGAACTACATGGATAGGTCAAGCGCCCTTCACGTCTGAACAACATGTGTTTGCCAATATAGGTGATGGCACTTATTTTCATTCAGGCTTATTAGCCATTCGTGCCGCTGTCTCGGCAAAGGTCAATATGACCTATAAAATTTTATTTAATGATGCAGTCGCTATGACAGGTGGGCAGCATCATGATGGCCCTTTAGATCCCGCGACTATTTCACGTCAAGTGGCAGCAGAAGGTGTGCATCCAATCATCGTGGTGACAGATGAACCAGATAAATATCCTGAGCATACCAATTGGGCGCCCGGCGTCACGATACGTCATCGCAGTGAGCTCGATGCAGTGCAACGCGAACTACGTGAAGTAAAAGGTGTTTCCGCCATGATTTACGACCAGACATGTGCTTCTGAAAAAAGACGTCGTCGTAAACGCAATGAATATCCTGATCCAGCAAAACGCACCGTGATTAATGAAGCTGTATGTGAAGGTTGTGGTGATTGTGGTGTGCAATCTAATTGTTTATCTATAGAGCCATTAGAAACAGATTTTGGACGTAAGCGCGAAATTAATCAGTCTAGTTGTAATAAAGATTTTTCTTGCGTCACAGGTTTTTGTCCTAGCTTTGTTACCGTAGAAGGTGGTCAGCTACGCAAACCTAAGAAAGCCGCATTAGCTGATGTAACAGGTAAAAAAATATCAGCGCTAGAACGTGCTGCAACACTACCCACTCCGCAATTGCCATCAACAGCGCAACCGTATGGCGTGCTAGTGACAGGCATAGGGGGAACAGGTGTGGTCACAGTAGGTCAAATTCTTGCTATGGCTGCGCATGTACAAGGTAAAGCTTGTACAGTCTTAGACATGAGTGGCTTAGCGCAAAAAGGTGGGCCAGTGATGTCGCATGTCCGACTAGCTGATGCACCTGAGCAGATACATGCTACGCGAGTCGGTACTGGCGCAGCGGATCTCGTCATAGGTTGTGATGTGATTGTCGCTGCAAGCAAAGATGCTCTGTCACGTATGGGTAATCAACGCACTCATGCAGCATTGAATTCTACGCTTGCACCAACAGCAGCTTTTGTAAAAAATCCAGACTGGAAATATCCTGATGCAGGTGCAGTAGAAAAAATCCGTACAGCGTGTGGAGCAGAAGCTGTCGCAGCTATAGATGCAGGAAAAATTGCAACCGCACTCATGGGTGATGCAATAGCTACAAATATGTTTATGTTGGGTTATGCATGGCAACAAGGATGGGTGCCTTTATCAGAAGCTGCGATATTACAATCAATAGCGTTAAATGGCGTGTCTATAGAATTTAATCAGCAATCATTTGCTTGGGGTCGTCTGGCAGCCCATGATTTAGCAGCCGTGGAAAAAGAATTAAGTGTGATCGCACCAGGGCAAGTGATTACATTTAAACGTACGCCTAGCTTGGAAGAAGTTGTAGCGCAGCGTAGTGCATTTTTACGCGCTTATCAAAACCAAGCTTATGCAAAAAGCTATGAAGATTTTGTTAATCAGATAAAGGCAGCAGAAGAAAAGCTGCATGAAGGAAGTTCTGGATTAAAACTGACAACAGCTGTCGCAAAATATTTATTCAAACTTATGGCTTACAAAGATGAATATGAAGTGGCACGTCTACATTCAAATGGCCGCTTTAAAGAAAAAATTGCCACTATATTTGAAGGCGACTACGCCATTAAATATCATTTAGCTCCACCTTTGTTATCTAAGCATGATGCACAAGGGCATTTAATTAAACGTGAATTTGGGTCATGGGTAGGAAAAGTTTTTCCTATACTAGCCAGCCTACGGTTTTTGCGTGGCAGTTTTCTTGATCCATTTGGTTATACCGAAGAACGCAAGACTGAACGTGCATTGATACTGCAATATAAAGCACAGATAATGTCCTTGCTGCCTAACTTAACTGCAAATAATTACCAGCAGATCATAGCTATCGCTAGTATTCCTGAAGAGATACGTGGCTATGGTCATGTTAAAGAAAGACATCTGCATGCAGCAAAACAAAAAGAAAAGGATTTGCTAGCAAGTCTGTCATTACAAAAATTTGGCAGCGATGATCAAGGTAAGCATGCTGCTTAAGCGCAGCTAGGTTAGCGTAGTTGAGTTTTTATTTTGTAGCTAAATAATCTGTATAGCCGCGTGCGCGTAATTCGCACGCGGGGCAAGTACCGCAACCATGCCCCCATGCATGTAAAACACCGCGCTCACCCAGATAGCATGTGTGTGTATCGGTGCGAATTAATTCGACCAATGCCTTACCGCCTAGTGTTGCAGCCAATTCCCAGCTCTGTGCTTTATTCAGCCACATAAGTGGCGTTTGTATAGTTAGCTTGGTCGCCATACCTAAATTGATGGCTTGTTCTAAGCTGCGTAAGGTTTCATCGCGACAATCGGGGTAGCCTGAATAATCGGTTTCACACATACCGCCTACTAAATCGCTGATACCGCGTCGATAAGCTAAAGCAGCAGCACTAGTGAGAAATAATAAATTACGGCCAGGTACAAAAGTATTCGGTAAACCATTCTCTTGCATGCTAATGACGACATCGCGAGTTAATGCAGTATCGGAGATGGCTGCTAGTAGTGATAGATCTAGCATGTGATCATCGCCTAATTTATTTTTCCAATCAGGGCGCATGCCACGTAAGCTGTCTAATAACTGCGGTCGCATCGTTAACTCGATAGCATGGCGCTGACCATAATCAAACCCTAGGGTTTCAACATGATCATAACGATTGAGTGCCCAGGCTAAACAAGTTGTGGAATCTTGGCCGCCTGAAAATAAAACCAGTGCTGAGTTCATCATTTCTTTTCTATTTTTTCTAATGACTGTTCTATGTAGTCACCATTTTTTTCAGAGAGTCGAATTTGTACAGGATACCAATCTAAAGAAGGCGCAAGCCAAATTTCCATGCCTTGTGCATCAGGATTTTCTGATGGCAGGCGCGTGATTTGTAGTGCGTCAACTTCGCCTAAGCCGGTTTGTATACGTTGCGGGTTTTTAACTTCAAATATCCAAGGCTCACTATCTTGAGTGCCTATCACTGTAAATTTATGTTTTGAGCCTGCAGAAAATTTATTCGGTGTTGAACGGGCAAGACAGAGTAACTGCCATAAGACACTTAATCTGTCTTGTTCCGTGCCTAGTAAAGATTGAGGGTTTGCATTGCCTTGATAATTAATTTGATGATTTTTTCTATCTAAGCGTGTTGTAATCAGTTCTTTACGAAAACGCTTAATTGAAAAAATTTCTGGCGCTAATCCAGTGTTATCGATCAAGCCTTCACTTTTTTCAGCAACTAAGACGCCAGTTAATGCAGTTCTAGTCTCAGAGTTGATATGGTATTTATCGCCAGCCTTATCCCAATCAATTAATCCTGCGCCTTCAATATTCAAGCCTTTGATATCAGCACGAATAAAATAAAATAATTTTGCTGTTGGCGGATAGTTGAGTTTGATTTTGTTTTCTGCTGCTTGCGTAGCAAAGCAAAAACTAAATGTTAAGGCAAATAAGATAACTAGCTTAATTTGTTTGAAAAAAACGAGTGAAGAATTCATACAATACTCATAAGTGAATAAAAAATTAACGCGTGCTTGTAAGCTTTTGTTCGAGTTTGTTTAATACTAATTCCAAATAACCACTTTTCTTGTCTGAATAAACGAGCTTAACGGGATACCATTCTTTTTGTGGCGCTAGCCATAATTCAAATTGTAATTCCTGACTTTGTTCGGCGGGCATAATAGTTAAATGCCAAGCTTGCAAAGTTTCGCCCGCAAGTTGTAGAGATTCTTTGCCGTTCACGACGACACGCCAAACAGCAGCTGAACGTGTACCAGCTATGAGCATACCGAAATGTAAGCCAGGTATGAATTTATCACTATCGCCTCGTCCCATAGCAGCAATTTGCCAAATCACACTGGCGCGATCTTGTTCGCCACCTGAGGTCGGATAACTATTCGTGGAAGCTGAAAAGCTTATCGTTTTACGTTCACGATGAAAATGCGTATTCGTTTCTGATTTGCCGAATCGTTTTTCTACATACAATTCTGGTGAGATGCCAGACAGATCGACACTGCCACTACTTTTATAAGTGAGTACTGTGAAAAAAATAATACCAGCATCACCAGAGATGGAATACGTTTCACCATTCGGTTGCCAGTTGATTGTGCCGCGCCCTTCTACCTTACGTCCTTCTCTGGCAGCAGTCACGCTATAGCTAAGATTTGCAGCAGGTGGCAGACTAACCTTGGTAAAAATAGTAGAAGCTGCTACCGGTGGCGGTAGACCTTGGCCTTCAGGTACTGCGTTAGCCGTTGCTGTTTCTGAGTTGGCTGAGTCAATGGTATTTTGGGGAGCTGCTGTTGCCGGAGCTGTAGCCTCAGCTTGACTGATTTCAGCTTGAGCAGTGTTCTCTGATGTTGTCGGGTCCGAGGCTGCAATAGCTTCTTCAGGAGTCGCAGAGGGTGGTGGCAGATTTTTATTAGCAGGCGATTTATGTTTGAGGGATGTTCGGGCAGGTGTTCGTAATAACGTCACACTGGTGGTTGGCTCTAACTCCATATCAAGTAGGGCTGCATCTGGTGGCGTTAATACAGACAGGGTTAGCTCATCTTCTACCCATCGCAGCATGAGCAGATGTAACAGTAGCGTTAGGCTAAGAATGACCACAGCTGCCCAGCTTAGACGTAAAGCGGGGTAAGGAGTAAGAGTGGCTATTCGAGGCGACATAGCAAGAGTGTAATGCGTTCAATAAGCTTATTGAAATATGAACTGTAAATGAAAGTAAGCAAATGTGCGTCTTATAGCGAAACGGATTTTTTTAGTACTTTGTTTGCCAGATTGGCGTGATCTGCTACGCTTAGCCCATTGAAGTAAAAACTGGCAATGAAGCGGGCAGCGAAAAACCAGCTTTTTGGTCTGGCCTATTTTTAGGGGAAGTACATGTCTACACAATCTGGCAACAATGAAATACCTGGTATGAATGCCATGAACGACACCATGGAATTTGTACGCAATATGTGGGGTGCTATGAAAGTACCGGGCATGACCATGCCCTCCATGTCGCCAGAAGAAATCAATAAACAAATAACAGACTTAAAGGCCGTAGAGTCTTGGCTGCAGTTAAATATGAATATGCTGCGTAGTTCTATACAAGCGTTAGAAATGCAAAGCGCAACACTCACTACCTTGCAAACCATGGGTGATAATTTTGCGCAAACCATGAAATCCATGACGCCAGAACCAGAGCCTGAGAAGCAAGAATTTCAATCACCTTTTGCTAGTTATGCTTACGCTAAACCGGCACCTGATCCAGAACCTGAAAAGCCAGCGCAATCAGAGCAGAGTGAAGAAAATGGGAATATGGCAGCGCAATTTACTAATCCTGCTGCATGGTGGAGTGTGGTGCAAGATCAGTTTTCACAGGCTGTGGGCAATGCCATGGCAACATCAGCAGAAACTTCATCGACTGGAAAATCTACAGGGCAGAAAACTACTGCAGCAAAAGCAAGTAAACCTAAAACAAGTAGTGGCACTAAAAAAGCAAGTACCAAGACTACCAGTGGCGCGAAAAAAACAACGACAACAGCTAGAAAAAAACCTGATTAAGTTCTTCGAAATTAGTTGTTCGCCATTTTTTTCAATACGCGCATAACACTGCCTATTAAAGGTAGTTTTTCATACAGCTCTTCTGCTGCGTCCCAATAATCTCTATGCATGCAAACGCGGCCATCAGCAGCAAATCGTATATGACTAGCGCCACGTATGCATTGTTCCTCACGTTTATAGCGCTTCATCTTAAATAAAAAATCCCAAGTCAGAAAAGCTTGATCGCCTTGACTCACCTGTGTAGTCACCACAAATCGAGGCTGATCGAGTTGGTCAAACATGTGATCAAAAATAGCGATCACAGATTGGATGTCATGTACTTCATTAAAGGGATCTTTGAAAAAAACATCTTCGGTATAAATTTTTGCCAGATCTTTTATATTTTCTCTGCGAATATTTTCAAAGAAATGAATGAGATTATCTAGGCGAGGCGACGTGTTCATAATCCAGTCACTTTATGTATAAGCTTGAAGTACCAAGCATAAGGTAGTAAGCGCGCTAGTCTTAGCCAGTTAGTAAAGCGCTTCGGGAAGTGAATATGAAAATCACCTTGTTCAAATCCTAAAATAATTTTTTTGGCGGCGATTTCTGCGCTTATCAATGCAGGCATAGCAAAATCATTATTCGCTGTAGCAGAGGTTGCAACAAAACCAGGATTAATTAAATACACTGCATTCCCTCTGGAATGCAAATCGATATACAAGGATTCACATAAATTAATCAGTGCTGCTTTGGTAGGGCCGTAGATCAGTGCTTTAGGAAGACCGCTTAGTCCCGCAACGGAAGACACAATAGCGATGCCACCATTTTTTTGTTCAAGCAAAGTAGGTAGGGTCGCTGCGAGACAATTAAACACACCGCGCAGGTTGACATCAATTAATGCATTCGCGACTTCTAAATTAAAAGTATCCGCACGCATTTCATTATAGACACCAGCCACGACACAAACTAAATCTATACCCTGCCATTGTTGCTTAAGTTGATCTGCTGCTGCTTGTACTTGATCAGCGTTTGTCACATCTAAGGGCAACACCACTGCAGCATCAAAGGGTTGCGCAAGCTTGGTTAATGCAGATTGATTTCTAGCTGAGACTGCAACACGTGCGCCTAGTACTAATAATTGTAGAGCAAGCTCTGCGCCTATACCGGAAGAGGCGCCAATAATCCAGACACGCTTATTCTTCCACGAGTTAATCTTGGGATTCATGCGCTGCCTTGTATGAAATATCTAAACGTGATTGTGGAGAGAAAGCTAAGCTAAGAAATAGTGTGGGCATTACTCAGCTCGCTTAGTAAATGAGAGTGTGACTTCGCCTAGCCGTATACCAAATTTACTCATCACAGCACGATTCAGCATGACTTTGTCATCCATTTGGAACATCCAGTCTTCAAAGTTCATGTTGTAAACATGATCATCTACAGGTAAAGCTAAGACATACTGCCAACGCAATGCATTACCACTGACCACGCCTTCTGCTACACCTACAACATCAGAAGCATTACCCACATAACGATTCGGTGCGATTTTCTTTAAGGTCCATACGCGTTTTTGTTTTTTACCATCTGAGTAAGTGAAATCCTCATCTAAGGTACCGACATCACCTTGCCAAGTACAACGCATCACGACAGTGAAACGTTTGACTACTTTGCCGGATCGATCTTGAAACATGCCCCATGCATCAATAGTGCCATTGAAATAAGTTTGCAAATCTAAAGTGGGTTTTTCTGATGCATAGTCATTGGGCGAGATCGTCGTGCTGCAGCTCGACAACAAACTCAGGCTACTTATCATCAGTAAGATGGATATTTTTCTAAGTAACATTATCAACCTTTCAGGTTTATAAATTTTTTAAAGGGGCACGCCATAACAAAAACATAGCGATACATTTCAATAAACAAGGTAGCCAGACATAAGCAATGACGAGTGCACTAGAAGATGAGGGAGTAGTACTACCAGGGCTGTAACCTAAATATTCTAGTAAGGGTAGTGATATGCCTGCTGCTAAAGCTAAATTCATTTTGGTCGTCCAACTCCAGATACCAAAATAAGTGCCCTCACGATGTCCATCGTCACCTGCGACACCTATTACAGCTGCTAGTAAAGCCGGTGGCAGTGCAAGATCGGCACCTAAAGCGATGCCAGATGCGATACAAACACAAGCGAAACCAAGCAAAGAACCGCTTGCTAAGTTAGCCGCCCAAATAAATGAAGCAAGGGCTAACGCCATAGCAACTAACCAAGAACGTGCTTCTCCAAACTCGCGAGCTAGTTTTATCCAAAGCGGAAGTGCACAAGCAGCTGCAAGAAAATAGAGAACTAAAAATAAACCCGCATAGCTCGCTAATTGCAATCTATCTGAAACAAAAAAAAGAAATAAGCTGGCAGGAATAGCCGCAGAAATACCATTGCTTGCAAAAACGCTGAGCAAGCTTAGAAATTGTTTATTCCGTAAAGGGGAAAATAAAGATTCAGCTTGTGTGTTAACTGCGGTGTGTCGTCCTTTAGGGGCGAAGCGCAATAAGACAAATGCGCAAAGTAGTAAGCTAATACTAAATAAAACAGATAGCCAAGCTAGACCAAATACAGCAGGAACTGCAGCGGCAAGAATAACGCCCAGTAAGCCGCAACCTTCACGTACTGCTGTCAGTCGTGCTCGTTCGCCACGCTCCCAAGTCAGGCTAGCACCCCAGCTATTGTGAGCAATGCTAGCAAGACTAAAACCTAAGTACACCAAAGTTAAGCTGAGAAAAAACCAAATCGCAAGGGGCGTTGATTCAGAAACTTGGGGATGAAAAAGCGCAATAAATCCAAGCAATAAAAACGGTAACGACAGCAAAATAAAATAGGCATAGCCTAAGGTGGTATTTTTTTTATCTATCCATAAACCTATGGGCAAATCAATGAAGGCATCCATGATGCGCGCAACTAGCAGGGTTAGTCCAATCACAGTTAAGGACAAACCAAATTGTTGTGCATAAAGCTGTGGCACTAAAACATAAATCGGCAAAGCAACCAATGCCAGTGGCAGGCCAAACAAGCCATAAGAAAATAATGCTGCGCGCGATAAGTGCTTCACTTCATTCCTAATAAGGCCTGACGCAGGGCGGGTTCACGGGTTTTTGTATCTAGCCAAATAGAAAAAAATGCTGTGCCAAATAAAGGGTCAGTGATTTCACCTAAAAATTTTCCGTCTCGATAAAAACGCGTGGCTTCTCCAGGTAAATGTATGCCGGTTAAATGTGAACCTTTTTCTACATTAGGAAAAATCGCTTTCATGCTACGTAACCAGACTGCTTGTTGCGCATCGGTGCCTATGTTTAAGCGTTTAATTTCTTCTATGCTGACTTTTGCTATCTCAGCACCTTCTAATTTGCGTTGATAATGTAATTCAAGAGCAAAATGCTGATTCAAAAAATTCTGCGACAAATTATTTTTTTTACTTACCCATAAATTAGCTGAATAAATTTTTAAACCAAACCAAGTTAGTAAGCCATGTCCTTGCAGCTGGGCTTCAGAGATTTCTGCGTTGATGTATTCCGGCACGATATAAGCATGAGCACTGCGTGTTGTGAGCAAGATGCACAGAACAATGCCAGCGCTGATAGCGATGAATTTCATAAAACGATGCATCATCCTATTTTTTTTGCAAAGTGAATTGAAATAAATCAATACTCTTAGCGCGAAATCCAGCTTCACAATAAGCTAAATAAAATTCCCAAGTACGTTTGAAACGTTCATCAAAACCTAATTCAAAGATTTCTGCTTGCTTTGCTTGAAATGCTTGATCCCACAGCGACAGAGTGCGCGCATAGTCCAATCCAAATGCAAATTCGTCGATAACCTGTAAGCCATGTTTTTCCGCGCGAGCACGGAAAACTGCGGGAGAAGGCAACATGCCACCTGGGAAAATATATTGTTGAATGAAGTCTGTGCCTTTGCGATAACGTTCAAACAACTCGTCGGCAATGGTGATAGTTTGTATGCAAGCTTTGCCACCTGTTTTCAAGCGTTGTGCAACACAAGAGAAATAGCTGTCCCAATAATTCTCTCCCACTGCTTCAAACATTTCTATGGAAGCGATCGCATCAAATTCACCTTCGGTATCGCGATAATCTTGTAAACGCAAATCAGCATGTTGATCTAGACCAGCATCGGCTAAGCGAGCGCGTGCAAATTCAAGTTGTTCAGTTGAGAGGGTGAGTCCGGTGACATGTGAGCCTAGTCGCGTTGCGCATTCTGCAAAGCCACCCCAGCCGCAGCCTATTTCTAAAATCTTACTGCCTGCATGCACATCAATCTGAGAATAAATACGTGCGTATTTGGCTTGTTGCGCCTGTTCTAAAGTGTGTTGTTCTTCTTTAAATAAAGCACTGGAGTAGGTCATGGAAGGATCCAGCCACAAACGATAAAAATGATTACCTATATCGTAATGAGCATGGATATTGCGACGACTGCCTGAGCGTGAGTTGCGATTAAAAATATGTTTAATACGATAAAGCAGACTGCCCCACCAAGTGCCATAGATTGCTGTTTCTACAGCTTGACGATTATGAATAAAAAATTCGAGTAAGCGTGGCAAGTTGTCAGTTGTCCAATCGCCATGAATATAAGATTCTGCAAAACCAATGTCACCAGACTTCACGGCTGCAATACAAGGCTGCCAATTTTTTAAGCTGAGTGTGACGGGATTAGTCTGGTCGCCATAATGCAGAACACTGTGATCAGGACATTCCAATCGCAGAGAGCCATACTTAATTTTTTTTAATAATTGTAAAATTAATTTAGCTTGTGCTGGCATAGCGAGCGCAGCATGGCTATTAGATGTTTGCATCGGTGATGAAGTCATTGATTTTGTCATCGGCTTAATTCGCTAGATGGTGGTGCTGGTTTTTTAAAAAAAGGTACGCCCTTAATAAATAATTTTGCGGCTTGCCAGTGAATACGGAAAATCACGCCAAATGTCATGAGGGGATATCGTAAGAAGACAAATAGTAGTTTGCTGTCGGTGATAGGTTGTACTTTTCCAGAGATGCTGGTCAAAAGTAACGGGCCCTCTGCATCGTCATAATCTATGCGTGCAGTTATACGATGGTGAGTATGCTGCGCAATCTGCTGTTGTGCCGACATGAAGCGAAAACGATAAGCACCTTTCACTTCGCAAAAAGGCGAAACATGAAAAATCTTTTTTGCGCTTAATGGCAAACCCCATGGCATGCTGCTACCAACGTCGAGTAAATAACTATGCTTTTCACCAAAGGTGTTTCTCACTTCACAGAGGATGGCGCGTAGTTCACCTGATTTTTTATGACAAAACCAAAATGAAACAGGATTAAATACATAGCCTAATACTCTGGGAAAGGCTTGTAACCAGATTTCACCATCGGCATCGGTAATGCCTTCTTGATGTAATAACTGATCGATCCAAGTGAGAAGTGGTGTGTGTCCGTCACCATGATCACTGTCATAAAATGCCAGTAAATTAAAATGATTACGTGAACATAATTTACTAGGCAATGCTGCATTGCCTAGGCTACGTAACGGTAGCAGCAAAGTGTATACACCATAGCTAAATGCATTGTTAGTAGGACGTAGACGCGTGTGGCGCACTAGGCCGCAACTGACATGTACTTGTGGAGTGAGTTGATGCATACAGATAAGTCAGGGTGAGCAGCTAATAGTTAGTGATGTTCCGCACTCTGGGCTAATGCTTGACATACACGCATGCCAGATTTCAAACCATCTTCATGAAAGCCATAGCCAGTCCATGCGCCTGCAAACCATGTGTTGTTCTGGCCTTGAATGCGATGCAAATTTTCTTGTGCTGTGATGGCAGCGGCATCAAAGACTGGATGCGCATAATCATAGCGACCTAAGATTTTTGTTGGATCGGGTTCATGTAGTGGATTAAGGGACACAATGACTGGTGTAGTGAAAGGCAGAGGTTGTAGTTTATTAATCAGATAGTGCACACACACGCGTGGCTCTGCACCACTGATGCTTTCATAATTCCATGCTGACCATGCATCCTTATTGTTAGGTAGGCAGCTAGCATCGGTATGCAGTATGGCTTGATTAGGCTGATAAGTAACTGCAGATAAAATATTTTTTTCATCTTCACTAGCATCGCTCAGCATGGCTAGACTTTGATCGCTATGGGTAGCTAATACAACGTGATCAAATAAATGCGATGTACCTTGCACTTCTAGTCGAACTTGCTTGTGTAAACCAAAGTCTTCTCTTTTAATAGATAACACAGGGGAATGAAGGTGTTTTTGTTGAATAGCACTCAATAATTTTTCCACATAATTTTTAGCACCACCTGTCACCGTAAACCATTTAGGACGATTTTCTACTTGTAACAATCCATGGTTATGACAAAACGAGACAAAGCTAGCGAGTGGAAAAGCTAGCATTTGTTCGGTTGGGCATGACCAGATACAACCGACCATAGGGAGTAAATACCAATCTCTGAATTCTTGGCTATAACGATGTTGAATCAGGAAGTCGCCTAGCGAGAGTGAAGAGGTGTTTGATTGCTCAGCAAGTGCAGTGGTTTGACGATTGAAACGTAATATGTCGCGCAACATGCGCCAAAAACGAATATTGAATAAATTACGTTTTTGTACGAAGACAGTTTGTAGATTAGCGCCTGCCCATTCCAAAGTACGTGCATGACTATCGGAGCTAAGTGGAAGCTTTACCGAGAACGACATATCACTGCCGGTCGTGTGCACATCTAAGTGATTAAACAGTGCAATCAGATTCGGATAGGTTCGTTCATTAAAAACTAAAAAACCAGTATCAACACCATGTGTTACACCATCGAGAGTGACATCCACCGTATTCGTATGACCGCCGAAATAATCATTCGCTTCAAATAGCGAGACTTCATGGCCACTTTGTGTAAGCTGCCATGCGGAATACAAACCGGAAATGCCTGAACCAACGACAGCTATTTTCATGGAGATTAATTAGTTATTCAGCTTTGCGCATGGATGAGAATGACATGCACAATGCCACAACCCTATGGAATAAAAACGCTGTGATGATGACCAGAGAAATTTGGGTTGGGGAAAAGCATACTCTGGTGCTGGTCACCAGCTGAGCTGGAGTCATCACAGCAGAAACAGGACGTACTACATACGAAACGTCTATTAGTTAAGGCAATTTATTTTACAGAGAGTGCTTTTTCTATAGCAGCCACTAAATTTTTATCATCAGGACTAACGCTGCTGCCATAGTTAGCAACTAATTTGCCTTCTTTATCAATTAAGTATTTATGAAAATTCCAACCAGGCGATTTTCCACTCGCTTTAGACAAAGCAGAAAATAAAGGATTCATGTCTTTGCCTTTGACGGAAGATTTCGCAAACATAGGAAATTTCACGCCGTAGGTGTTGTAGCAAAAATCTGCAATCTCTTTATTGTTGCCAGGCTCTTGGCTAAAGTCGTTCGAAGGAAAACCCAGTACGACTAAGCCTTTATCTTTATATTTTGCGTAGAGTTTTTCTAAACCTTCATATTGCGCGGTGTATCCACAATAGCTAGCCGTATTAATGACCAAGGCGACTTTGCCCGCATATTGACAAAGATTTTGCGGCGCATCGTCTTGCAAGCGATTGAATTTATGATCCAGCAAGCTAGGGCAATCATTTGCGTAAACACTGACAGCCACAAGGCTAGTGCAGGCGAACAAGCAAAACCGGCTGAGTTGGGATAAAAAAGAACGCTGCAGAGTGTTTGTCATAGGTACAATACCGAGAAGTTTTAATTTAAACTGATTAGTCTATTCTAGCGCAAATCCGCAGCTTGTGGGATGCGCTAATCAGGCTGAAATATTTATATAAAAGACACATACAAAGGCCAGTTCCATGCGCAATCTTGTCCTGATACTTGGGGATCAGCTCAGTTTTACTAACCCCGCATTAGAGGGTTTCGATCCTTCGCAAGATCGCGTGCTTTTAATAGAGGCGGCTGGGGAAGCCACAGCAGTATGGTCGCATAAGGCCAGAATTACTCTGTTTCTCTCTGCTATGCGGCATTTTGCTAATCAGGTTGTAGCACGTGGTTGGACGCTGGAATATGTACAACTGGACGATAGACTAGAACCAGATTTTTCCCTCAGATTGGAATCGGTTTTGCAGCGCTGCTTAGCCTCAGGTTTGCGAGTCGCGGATCCAGGTGAGTGGCGCATGCAAAAAATGATAGAGAAAAGTTGCGAGCAAATGGGGATGACTTTATTCGTCATTGATGACACCCATTTCATGTGCAGTCGGGCGGAATTTTCTACTTGGGCAGCTGGTAAAAAAGAATTGCGCATGGAGTTTTTTTATCGTGTCATGCGCAAAAAATATTCTGTCCTGATGGATAAAGGTCAGCCAGTTGGAGGAACGTGGAATTTTGATGCTGAAAATAGAAGCGCTTACCCCAAGCGTGGAGCACAAGTTGGTCCAGGGCTAATTCCAGCCCCCGCCGGATTTCTGCCCGATGCGATCACTCTCGAAGTCATGGCCTTAGTGCAAAAATTGTTTCCTGATCATCCGGGAGAACTAAAAGATTTTAGCTGGCCGGTTACGCGTGAACAGGCATTAGAGGCATTAGATATTTTTATCATGCATCGCTTATCGCAGTTCGGAACCTACCAAGATGCGATGTGGACGGATACGCCCTATGGCTGGCACTCCTTATTATCTGCTGCATTGAATTTACATTTACTCGATCCGAGGGAAGTGATTGCACGAGCTGAACAAGCTTATAGCGAGGGTCAGGCAAGCTTAGAAAATGTAGAAGGTTTCATTAGGCAGGTTCTAGGCTGGCGTGAATTTATACGCGGTATGTATTGGTTGGATATGCCCAAAATGAAACAGGCCAATCACTATGCACATCAGCGCAACTTGCCGGCGTGGTACTGGACAGGTGAAACGCAAATGGCGTGTATGCAAGATAGTTTGCGACAAACCTTGCGCTATGGTTATGCGCATCACATACAGCGCTTAATGGTTATGGGAAATTTTGCTTTGTTGGCGGAGCTCTCACCGCAGGCTGTGGGAGATTGGTTTTTAGCGATTTATGTCGACGCAGTGGAATGGGTAGAGTTACCTAACACGGCAGGTATGGCGTTGCATGCATGTGGCAGTAGATTCACTAGTAAGCCATACATCTCTAGTGGTGCTTATATCAATCGTCAGAGTAACTACTGTAACAACTGTAAATATCAACCTGCACAACGCAGCGGAGCAGATGCCTGTCCCTTCACAACGCTGTATTGGAACTTCATAGATCGCCACGCTGCTGAACTAACGTCAAATCCTCGCACTGCATTAATGGCAAAAAATCTCGACAAGATTAAGCCTGATGAATTGGAATTAATTAGGCAGCGAGCAGCAATCATGTTGGAAGACTTAGATTGTTTGTAATATCAAGTTGAAAACACGCACTTTTGTTATTGGTATAAGAGAATTGTCATATGTTGTTGGTAGAATCCAAGCATCAATTTATTTAGCAAAAAAGCATGCCTATGTTGTATCCCGAATTATTTAGGTCCTTGGAACAAGTGCGCTGGAACATGGAAACCGATATTCCATGGGATCAGTTTGATGCTGCGAGTCTCACAGAGGAGCAAGCGCAAACCATACGCATGAATGCCATCACGGAATGGTCAGCCTTGCCTGCGACAGAAATGTTTTTAAGAGACAACCGACACGATAGTGATTTTTCTGCGTTCATGTCGGTGTGGTTTTTTGAAGAACAAAAACACTCGCTCGTATTAATGGAATATTTGCGACGCTTTAGGCCAGAGCTGGTTCCTACTGAAGCGGAGTTAGATAAAGTACGTTTCGAATTTGATCCAGCACCACCATTAGAAACACTGATGCTGCATTTTTGTGGTGAGATTCGTCTTAATCACTGGTATCGCTGTGCATCAGAATGGCACACTGAGCCTGTTATTCGACAGATTTATAAAATTATTAGTCAAGATGAAGCACGGCATGGTGGTGCGTATCTGCGCTATATGAAAAAAGCGTTAAGTGAAGTCGGTGAGCCAGCACGTATAGCGTTTGCAAAAATTGGTGTGCTCATGGCATCTGCAAGACGCACAGAAAAACCATTGCATCCTACAAATTTACACGTCAACCGCGCGCTCTTTCCGAATGACACAGTGCAAAGTCGCTTGCCTGATCCTGCTTGGTTAGAAGCATGGCTAGATAAACAAATTTGTTTTGATGCTGAGTGGGAGAAAAAAGTAGTTGATCGTATTTTGCACAATCTCTCATTATTATTCGAGCGTGCATTCACGACAGTGCAGGACTTGAATCGCTATCGCAAAGAAGCAATTGCAAGAGCAGAGGGTGCGACTCTCTCAGCGATTTAAAAAATCTGAATAAGTTGACTAGCATGTGAATTAAAGTTTCTACGCATGCTAGTCATAACTTGTTGATTAAGATTTAATGATGATGTTCTGCCCCATGTTGGGCTGGTTTCTCTTCTACATGCACGACTAACTTTAATTTCCCTGCTTTTTCAAATTGCAACGTCATAGGAAATTTGTCACCTGCGCTTAAAGGCTTTTTTAAGCCTAACAACATAATGTGATAACCCTGTCCATGCTGTAATTTCACATTGGAACCTGCAGGTAATTCCAAGTTTTCCACAGCACGCATTTTCATCACGTCACCTTCCATACTCATGCTGTGAATTTCTACGGTTTCTGCTGTGGGTGAATTTGCAGAAATTAGTTTATCAACTGATTTTCCTTTATTCATAATTTCCATAAAGGCGGCGCCATTCGTTTGGCCTGCTGCGGTTGCGCGCGCAGTGGGGTGATCCACTTTGATGCTACCAACTTGAAAATCATGGGCAAGCGCGCATGCACTGCTTAGCATGAAACAGGCGATAAGAATTTTCTTAATGATCATGTGAATTCCTTGAATAAGTAAAAAATAAAAAGATAGATAAGATTAATTGCCACCTACAAAATCATGTTGACGCCAAGCCTCATACACAATGATCGCGACTGCATTCGATAAATTTAAGCTGCGATTATCGGGTTGCATAGGAAGTCGTAATCGCTGCTGCTCTGGAAAGTGATTACGTAATGCGGGATCGAGTCCTTTAGTTTCAGAGCCAAATACGAATACATCACCTGCTTGAAATTGTGTTTTCGTATAAGTGTGTGATCCATGTGTAGTGATGGCGAATAATCGAGTGGGATTGGGTTGTAAGTGATGGATAAATGCTGGCCAATCTGCATGCACTTGCATGTTCGTGTACTCATGATAATCCAATCCGGCGCGGCGCATTCTGGCGTCATCTAAAGGAAAGCCTAGTGGTTCAATTAAATGTAGTTGTGCTCCGCTATTGGCGCATAGCCGAATGATATTGCCAGTGTTGGGTGGTATTTCTGGTTCGACTAAAACGACATGAAACAAGGCTTGCTCCTAAACGGAAAAATTAATGCGCAACAGTACGCGCAACAATCAAATTGGTCACGCTCGCCGCGCCATGGCGTTTTAAGCAAGCGGCGAATTCATTCAGAGTGTGCCCACTCGTCATCACATCATCAATGACGAGGATGTGTTTATTCTTAAATGTCTGTGACGTAGTAGGAATGATAAACGCTCCACGTAAATTATCCCTTCTTTTATGAAAAGCTAAGCTGCTTTGCGCTTGTGTATGACGACTTCTGATGGCTAGTTTAGGCATCAAGGGAATAGACAAAATTTTCGCAAGAGGTTTAGCAATTTCTAATGATTGATTGAATCCTCTTTCTATGAGTCGTTCTGCAGATAAAGGAATAACGGTCATGATGTCGACTTGCTTTATCTTAGATTGAGTCCATGCTTGCGCTAACAGTTGAGCAAACAGAGGTGCTAGCGCGAGACGATGCTGAAATTTCAATGCGTGTATCAGCGTATTGTAAGGAGCAACGTAATCAGTAACTGCAATAGTGTGATCGAAAGCGGGTGGATGAGTTAGGCAAGTGCCACATAAAGCATAAGTTGCTGTCATATCTAATTTATTTGCACATATCTTGCAGCGCAATGTTCTTTGATTAAAAAATCGCAAGAAACACGCCTCGCATACGCCAGTATGACTGAATTGCTGCATATTTTTTAAGTCAAGTATGGCGCATTCACATAAGACGCACGTGCTAGGTAAGAGTTGATCTAACAATTTTTTGCAAACTAAATTTAAGTTCATATTTCAAAAATAGAGTGATACAGCATGAAGAAAGGTAGTCGCGTGTAAACTAACTTACCTATTTGTTTGTCATCAGGATGGTTTATTTCATGGCTGTGCAAGATTTAGATTCGCAAAATACTGCATTGCAAAGCGCACCAATTTCTTTAAAAGAGGTGCGGCGTTTGTTTACGCACACTGATCGCGTGCAAGAGTCACAATTTTTGCGACGTGAAATTTCAGCGCGCATGTTTGAACGTCTCTCTTTGATTAAGACTAATCCCAGCACGCTATGTGATGCCGGATGTGGTGAGGGTGATGATTTATTGACTTTGCGCACCCGCTTTCCTGATGCGGTCTTGTGTGGTGTGGATGCTTCGCAGGACATGCTTGCAATGGCGCGTAGTCGAGCGCTAGTAGCTAAGTCGCTACCTCAGCGTTGGTTGTCACACCTGAGCGTTCGTCAGGGTTTCGGTCCAGGTCATTCCATGTTGGGCTGTGCTGACTTTGCGCAATTACCCTTGAGGGATGGCAGTTTGGATTTGGTTTGGTCGAATCTCGCTTTACATTGGCATCCTCAGCCCGATCGCGTATTTGCAGAATGGAGGCGTGTCTTGCGGGTCAACGGTTTACTAATGTTTTCTTGTTTTGGTCCCAATACCTTTAAGCCATTGAGCGATGTTTTTGCAGAATTGGGTCATCAACAAGCCGTGCTGCCTTTTGTGGATTTGCATGATTTAGGTGACATGCTGGTGGCAGCTGGTTTTGCTACGCCCGTGATGGATATGGAAATGATGAATATCACTTATTCATCAATCGAAAAACTTTTGCAAGATATTCGGTCTTTGGGCGGAAATCCTTTGCTGACTAGACGAAAATCCCTAGTTGGAAAACGTATGTGGGATCGAGTGCGTGAGGGCTTGGAGCAATGCCGCAAGCCGGATGGAAAAATTCACTTAAGCGTGGAATTGATTAATGGTCATGCTTTTAGGCCTGTCCCTAAACAAACCGCCGATGGAAGTAGCATCATCCGATTTGATGCTTTGCGTAAGTAACCGATAGATCAAAAAAGTGACTGGTTAGTCTACTAACCGTAACGAAAGTGTTTCCTCTTGGCGATCAATTGTCTTTTGACTTATACTTTCAAAGTTAACCGATAAACATTTGCAGCCCGTTCTTAGATTGAGGTGTTGTGTGTTGGCGACGCGTGAGTGGATTTTGAAACAAAATTGCTCGATCTCGCCTACCCAGTTGATTAAGGCTTACTCGGTCTTATGTGCTGCCTCATTGATAGTAGCGAGTTACTTCACTTTTCATGGCGCATGGGTGGTGATGGTATTTGCGGTTTGTGAAATGTTGGCGGTTGCTTTTGCGTTTCTTTATTTCGGGCGGCATGCAAGCGACAGAGATCAGATAGCTTTAAGTGCATCGGGTCTCGTGGTCGAAATGGTGCGAGCAGAAAAAACGGAAAAGATCAGACTCGATCCAAGCAGAACGCGTGTGGCTTTACCTAAGGTCAAACACGGATTGGTCAGTTTGGAAGCAGGCGGTGCCAGAGTGGACGTTGGTCGATTTGTCACTGAACGCAAGCGACGTGAATTTGCAAAAGAACTGAGTGAAGAACTAGGGCAGTACGCAGGTTCACCTCAGTTTTTTTAATTGGATGCTTAACCATCCGCATTAATTTTTTATTTAGGCTTTTGAGGACAATATGAAATACGCGAAGCGCCTACTCATGATGATTGCAGCAATTTCTGGGCAACTGGTTGCGACCTCATCATTTGCTGTCAATGATATGGTGGGTGGTCCTGCCGTTCGTGAATTAAATTTCCAAACACCTGTGACGGCGATTGCTGCTGATATTTATCAGTTACATACGTTGATGATGGTGATCTGCGTGGTTATTTTCCTTGCTGTGTTCGGTGTGATGTTTTACTCCATATTGAAACATCGTAAATCCTTAGGTCATAAAGCGGCCAGCTTTCACGAGAGCACAACGGTGGAGATTGCATGGACAGTCGTGCCATTCATAATCGTTATTTTGATGGCGTTGCCTGCGACTAAAACCGTCGTAGCGATGAAAGACACATCCAATGCAGATATCACGATTAAAGCTACGGGTATGCAATGGAAATGGGGCTATGACTACATCAAGGGTGAAGGCGAAGGTATCGCTTATTACTCAGCACTTGCCACTCCACGTGATCAAATTCACGAAGGTGCACCTAAGGGCGACAACTATCTGATTGAAGTGGATAACCCACTCGTGGTTCCAGTGAATAAAAAAATTCGTATCGTCACAACAGCGAATGATGTGATTCATGCATGGGGTGTTCCTGCTCTGGGCGTGAAACAAGATGCGATTCCTGGTTTTGTGCGCGACACATGGTTTAAAGCTGAGAAGGTAGGTACCTATCGCGGTAACTGCTATGAGTTGTGTGGCAAAGAGCATGCGTTCATGCCTATCGTTGTGAATGTACTCAGCGAAGAAGATTATGCAAAGTGGGTGGCAGAAAAGAAAAAGGGCTCAACAGCTGGTGCAGAAGATGCAAATAAGCCATTGACCTTAGCTGAGCTGACAACACGTGGTGCATCAGTGTATGCAGCTAACTGCGTAGCCTGTCATCAAGAAACCGGTAAGGGCGTACCAGGTGCTTTCCCTGCATTGGATGGATCCAAAGTTGTGAATGGTCCTAAGGCTGATCAAGTTGCTTTGCTGTTGAATGGCAAAAACGCTATGCCTTCATGGAAAACCTTGTCTGACGCTGAAATCGCTGCGGTGATTACTTATACCCGTAATCACTGGTCGAACAAGGCTGGTCAAAATATCGTGCAAGCAGCTGAAGTTTTAGCTGCACGCAAATAATCACGCATAGAACTGAAATATCAGGAGAATCAGATGAGTACAACTATCGATCACGCACACGACGGTCACGACGCGCACGATCATCATCCTCATGGTTGGCAGCGTTGGTTGTTTGCGACCAATCATAAAGATATCGGCACCTTATATTTATGGTTTTCGTTTGCCATGTTATTGACTGGTGGTGTTTTAGCATTAGGTATTCGTGCTGAACTCTTCCAACCTGGCTTGCAATTATTTAAGCCTGAATTCTTTAATCAGTTAACCACCATGCATGGTCTGATCATGGTGTTCGGTGCCATCATGCCGGCCTTCGTAGGTTTTGCGAACTGGATGATTCCGCTGCAAATTGGTGCTGCGGATATGGCATTCGCTCGTATGAATAACTTCTCCTTCTGGTTATTGCCACCAGCAGCCATTCTGTTGGTGTCTTCCTTCTTAGTTCCAGGTGGCGCAACTGCAGCAGGCTGGACTTTGTATGCACCGTTATCAACCCAGATGGGTATCGGTATGGACATGGGTATTTTCGCCATGCACATCATGGGTGCTTCATCCATCATGGGTTCGATCAACATTGTGACTACCATCTTGAACATGCGCGCTCCTGGCATGACACTGATGAAGATGCCAATGTTTTGCTGGACATGGTTGATCACGGCGTACTTACTGATTGCTGTTATGCCAGTGTTGGCAGGTGCAATCACCATGACACTGACTGATCGTCATTTCGGTACTTCATTCTTCAATGCTGCAGGTGGTGGTGATCCTGTGATGTATCAACATATCTTCTGGTTCTTTGGTCATCCAGAGGTGTACATCATGATCTTGCCAGCGTTTGGTATCGTTTCTCAAATCATTCCTGCATTCGCTCGTAAGCCATTGTTTGGCTATGCTTCTATGGTGTATGCAACATCGTCTATCGCGATCTTGTCGTTCATCGTTTGGGCGCATCACATGTTTGCAACCGGTATGCCTGTCACTAGCCAATTGTTCTTCATGTATGCAACCATGTTGATCGCTGTGCCAACTGGCGTGAAAGTGTTTAACTGGATTGCGACTATGTGGCGCGGTTCTATGACGTTTGAAACACCGATGTTGTTTGCAGTCGGCTTCTTATTTGTGTTCACCATGGGTGGTTTCACTGGTTTGATTTTGGCTGTGACACCAGTCGATATTCAAATGCAAGACACTTACTATGTAGTGGCGCATTTCCACTATGTTTTAGTAGCAGGTTCACTGTTCTCACTGTTTGCTGGCTTCTATTACTGGGGTCCTAAGTGGACAGGTTTCATGTACAACGAAACACGTGGCAAGATCCACTTCTGGGCTTCGTTGATCACATTTAACGTCACTTTCTTCCCTATGCACTTCTTGGGTCTGGCTGGTATGCCACGTCGCTATGCTGACTATGCAGCGCAGTTCACTGACTTCAACATGATTGCTTCCATAGGCGCATTCGGTTTCGGTTTGTCACAGGTTTATTTCTTGTTTGCTGTTGTGCTGCCAGCAATTCGTGGTGGTGAAAAGGCTGCGGATAAACCATGGGACGGCGCAGAAGGTTTGGAATGGACTATTCCTAGTCCAGCACCATTCCATACATTTGAAGTACCTCCGACTGTTAAGTAATTTTTCTGATGCCGGTGGTGTTAAGCCACCGGCACACTAGACTCATGTCTGATCAAAATAAATCAAGTAACAATCTACGTACTGCGCTGATTTTGTTGTCAGTAGCATTAGTGTTTTTTGTAGGCGTTATCGTTAAGCAGAGCTTACTGCGCTGAGATGGACGCTAAGCAGCAGGCACGCAAGGAAAGGCTGGAAAAACGTAACGTTACAATGTTTGGTAAGTTGGGATTAATTGCCATCATGATGTTTGCGTTTGGTTATGCGTTAGTTCCGCTCTACCAAAAAATTTGTGAGCTGACTGGTATCAATGTGTTGGCTGTGCAAGAAAGTAAAACAGTTACAGCAGCAAATTCTCAGGTCGACATAAGTCGTACGATAACCATAGAATTTGATGCGAATTCGCAAGGGCCTTGGCATTTTCGTCCTTTGCAGTCTAGTTTGCAGGTGCATCCTGGACAAATGGCGCAAGTGGTGTATGAAGTAGAGAATACGCAGCCGCGCAGTATGCAGGCTCAGGCGATCCCTAGTTATGCGCCACAAGAAGCAGCACAGTATTTTAAAAAGCTTGAGTGCTTTTGTTTTAAGCAGCAAGTGTTAGGACCAAAAGAAATGCGACAAATGCCGGTGAGTTTTTATGTAGATCCGGCATTACCTAAGAATGTACAGACCATCACTTTGTCTTATACATTTTTTGAAGTGGGTAGTGCAGTTAAAAAACAGGCGAGCTAGCTCGAGGGCATATGGAAGAACTGAAAGAAGCAAGTCAGCGTCCAATGTCATTTCTGGCGACGGTCAAAGCTGTGATGTGGTCTTTTTTTGGTGTGCGCAAAAACAGCGCTTATGAAGAAGACACAGCAAAACTGAATCCACTGCATGTCATTATTGCTGGAGTGATTGCTGCCATTATTTTTATTCTGACCTTGCTGTCTATAGTAAAAATGGTGGTTGCAAAATGAATTGTTTGAACACTGTAATCAGGGGATGTAGATGAGCACACAACAAGGCAAAGCGCCATATTATTTCATACCGAATCCATCGCAATGGCCGGTACTCGCTGGTTTATCCATGCTGATCACTATGGCAGGTGCTTCTGCCTGGGTGAATGGTGTGGCATGGGGTCAGCCAGTTAACCTGTTAGGTATCGTGGCGATGTTGGCGGTACTGTATTTCTGGTTTGGTCAAGCCATCTCTGAATCCGAAGGCGGCTTATACAGTGCTCGTATCGATACATCGTATCGTTGGAGTATGAGCTGGTTTATCTTCTCTGAGGTCATGTTCTTTGGTGCCTTCTTCGGCGCCTTATTCTATGCACGTAGCATCAGTATGCCGTGGCTAGCTGATATCGATCACAAACTCTTGTGGCCAGATTTTGCAGCGCATTGGGGTAATGTAGGTCCAGCAGGTGTAGTAGAAAAATTCGAGATGATGGGTCCATTCCCTATCCCGACGATTAACACCGCTTTGCTGTTGACCTCAGGTGTAACGCTGACGATTTCTCATCATGCATTACGTGAAGGTGATCGTAGCAAAACAGCCCTCTGGTTGTTTGCGACAATTTTATTGGGCGCGATCTTTGTAGGCTTTCAAGCTTATGAATACATGCACGCTTATTCAGAACTGAATCTGAAATTAAGCTCAGGTATTTACGGTTCCACCTTCTTTATGCTGACGGGCTTTCATGGTTTCCATGTCACCATGGGTGCGATCATGTTGTCCGTAGTGCTGTATCGTGTGATGAAAGGTCACTTCACACCAGACCACCATTTTGCATTCGAAGGTGCTGCTTGGTATTGGCACTTTGTTGACGTAGTGTGGCTTGGCCTTTACGTTATTGTGTATTGGTTGTAATTGGCCACACACAAAAAAGCCGCACTTCGGTGCGGCTTTTTTAATGGACGAGCAAAAATATCAGCATTAATACACAATGCCTGTAGGTTGTATCCAGCCTAAACGATGTGCAATCAATAGTAAGGCAAACAACAAGATGGATAGGCCTACACGTAGGGCTAAAGCATATACAGTGCGATTGCTTTGACCCTTATCGCGCATCAAGAAAAGTAATGCAGAGCCTAAGCTAGCAATGATGAGAATAAAGGCAATCGCTACAAGAATTTTCATAATAAGAGTGGTGGTGATAAGGCAGTTATTAATCCACGCAGTGGAGTAGGCGTGAATTAATGCGATAAATACAGAGTTTACGATAAACAGCTAACTAGTCAGAGAAACATTGTAATGCGATTGTCTTTTCAATTCCGTTTAATTCCATTCATAGCGACTATCGTAGTTGTATTAGTCGGGTTATCGCTAGGTAATTGGCAGACACGTCGCGCAGAGGAAAAACTCAGTCTGGCAAGAGAGCAGAGTTTGCAAACTGCACAGCCACCCTTAGATCTGCAATTATTATCAGGGGATGAAATTCCAGCAAATTTCCGCACTGTGATGATGACGGGAACATTTTTAACACAATGGCCTATCTATTTAGACAACCGACCTTATCGGGGACAAGCAGGATTTTATTTGCTGATGCCCTTTAAGTTAAATGGGAGTGGAAAAATAATTTTAGTCATGCGTGGTTGGTTGCCACGTGATACACAAGATAGACAGAAGTTACCAGCTACGCCTACACCGCAAGGATTAGTAAAACTAGTGGGCGTTGTAAGAGGTTCTGTGAGTCATGTAATGCAATTAGGAAGTGAGCCGGCATTGCAAGCTGGTGTGATCAGACAAAATCTTGAAGTAGCAGAGTTAAGTAAGGCGAGTGGACTCCATTTCGAAAAATTCATCATCGAGCAAACGAGTGAAACATCGGATGGATTAATAAGAGATTGGCCACAGCCTAGTGTGGGTAGTGACAAACATCGAGGATATGCCTTTCAATGGTATGGACTGGCAGTGACTGCTTTGTTATTTTTTATAGTGACAGGATTGAAGCGTGCAAAATAATCAAACACAAGTCGAAGTGAAGCCAGTTACGACACGTAAAAATAAATTCATATTATTGTTAGTGATTGCAGCTTGTGCTGCACCGTTAATATTTTCCTATCTAACGTATTACGTTATTAAGCCAGAAACGCGAACCAATTACGGAGCATTGTTAGATCCGAGAGCGCATCCTATTCCGCAACTGAGTTTACAAACCTTAGATGGACAAGCTGCCGATTTACATCAGTTCAAAGGTAAATGGATTTTTTTCATGGCGGATAGCTCAGCTTGCGATAAGGCTTGTAACGAAAAATTATTTTATTTGCGACAGATACGGCTAACGCAAGGTAAGGATATGGATCGCATAGAGCGTGTGTGGCTAATTACAGATAAAGCGCCATTAGAAACAGTTTTAATGCGTGAATATGACGGAACACATTTGTTAAGAGCAAAGAGTGAAGAGTTGCGTGCATGGTTGCCGATAGAGGCAGATTCAAAGATTGAAAATCATTTGTATATGATCGATCCATTAGGAAATCTCATGATGCGATTCCCGCAATCAGGTGATCCAAATAAAATCAAAAAAGACATTATTAAATTACTTAAAGCTTCACGCATAGGATAAATCCATGTTGCTGCTGCTTGCATTAAAAGGACTCCTCATTGCATTTGTGCCGGGTCTGATAATTTATCTATCACGAGGTGAAGATAAATTTAAAAGACTGGCATGGGTGACGGTTTTCTTAACCTTTGATTTAATCGTATTTGGCGCGTTTACGCGTTTAACTGATTCAGGTTTAGGTTGCCCTGATTGGCCGGGCTGTTATGGCGAAGCCAATCCATTCTTGGCACATGATGATATTAGTGCTGCACAAGCTGCATTGCCTACAGGCCCTGTGACCGTGTTTAAAGCATGGATAGAAATGATACATCGCTATCTGGCGATGGCAGTAGGCGTGCTCATCATTGCCACGTTGATCGGCGCAGTTCGATTGTGGCGTAAGAATAAAATCAACCGTTATTCACCAGTATTACCGATAGTGCTATTTATTTTTGTTTGTATACAAGGTGCTTTTGGTGCGTGGACAGTCACATTGAAACTACAGCCAATTATTGTGACTACGCATTTACTACTAGGCATAAGCTTATTGGCATTATTGAGTTGGCATGCAATGCGGCAAACAGAGCAAGTAGCAATCAATGCGCACGATGTGCTTCAATTAAAAATACCGGCGAAGATCGTCTTGATTTTATTATTCATGCAAATCGCATTAGGCGGTTGGGTCAGCACTAACTATGCCGCATTGGCCTGTGGAGGTTTCCCGCTTTGTCAGTCGCAATGGATGCCGGAAATGAATCTACAACAAGGCTTTACGTTGTGGCGGCATTTAGGCATGACATCAAGTGGAGACTATTTACCCTTCACAGCACTGATTGCAGTCAACTGGGTGCACCGCTGTTTTGCAGTCATTGTCGTAATGGCGATAGCATTCTTAGCTTTAAGGTTGAGAAAAATCACGGCGCTAAAAAAAGGCGCAAGTGGATTGTTAGCTGTATTGGCATTGCAAGTGATTACTGGGGCAGTCACCGTGCAATTTGATTGGCCCTTGCTGGCTGCAGTAGCGCATAACGCAGGCGCAGCTCTGCTGGTTAGTCTGCTTGCCATGTTAAACTACCGTCTCTCTTTTATAGATCAATCTGCAATGACAGAACAGAGCAAACTGAGCTCGCAGGCCTAATCATTGGGTATGAACACTCTTACATTACACACAAATCGCATAGCGCAATACTGGGCTCTCACTAAGCCCAGAGTGACGCAGCTCGCCGTTTTTTGTGCAGTGATAGGCATGTTTCTCGCAGTTCCAGGATTGCCTGATTGGCGTTTATTGTTATCCGCAACCATAGGTATATGGTTACTTGCTGGTGCCGCCTTTGCGGTGAATTGTTTAGTTGAACGTGAGATTGATTCACGTATGGCACGCACAGCTCGCCGACCCATGGCGCGTGGTGAAATCACTGTCATTCAAACATTATTTTTTTCCGGTGTAATTGGTGGTGCAGGTATGTGGGTGCTGTATGCACTCGTTAATCCACTCACTATGTGGCTTACTTTCGCGACCTTTGTGGGTTACGCCGTTATTTACACCATCATCTTAAAACCAGCTACACCACAAAACATAGTCATAGGTGGACTCTCGGGTGCCATGCCGCCAGCATTAGGCTGGGCTGCAATTGCGAATGATGTACCCATGCAAGCATGGATATTAGTCTTGATTATTTTTGTATGGACGCCTCCGCATTTTTGGTCACTCGCCCTGTATAGACGCGATGATTATGCAAAATCAGGCTTGCCTATGCTACCCATTACACATGGACTTGCATTTACACAGTTTCAAATTTTGTTGTACACCATCGTATTGGTAGCAACAACGATGTTGCCCTTTGCAGTAAAAATGAGTGGTCTGATTTATTTGGCAAGCGCAAGCATACTGGGCATTATTTATTTATGGTACGCATGGCAGTTGTATAAACATTATTCTGATTTAATAGCGCGACGTGCATTTACGTATTCCATTATTTACTTATCTGTACTTTTCGTAGCGCTGCTAGTAGATCACTATTTTCCTCTTTGATCATGCGCATCTTTACTCTGATTGTTTGCGCGTTGATGCTATGTGTAGCGTGTGACAATAAATCAACAACGCCAACACCAAAAATTGCCTTTGTTAATACAGACATAACTGGCATTGATTATGCGCAAAAATTTTCTCTGACTGATCATCAAGGTCAAGCGCGAACACTAGAAGATTTTCGCGGTAAGTTGGTTTTACTATTTTTTGGATATACGCAATGCCCTGATGTATGTCCGACGACTTTATCTGAAATGGCGCAAGTGATGAAGCTATTAGATAAAGATGCTGATAAGGTTCAAGTATTATTCGTGACACTCGATCCTGAAAGAGATACGCCAGCCTTATTGTCGCGCTATGTGCCTTCTTTTTATCCTAGCTTCCTAGGCTTGGTGGGCGATAAAGCAGCAACGGATGAAGTAGTGAAAGAATTTAAATTGTTTGTACAAAAAATTCCTGCAAAAACTGGATCGGGTTATACGATAGACCACACAGCAGGAAGCTATTTATTTGATACACAAGGTCACATCCGATTATTTATTCGGCATGGTCAAGGTGCAGAACCGATTGCACAAGATATACGTAGCTTACTGAGTACTGCTTCAGGTGCTAAGTAAATAAGCAAACGGTTAAACGAATAAAAAAAGCCCTTCTGAGATAGAAGGGCTTTTTTTTGTTTTGCGAGTGAGCTATTAAGCGTATTCAGCTAAAGACGCTTTCATTTTCTTTAATGCGCTAGCTTCAATTTGTCGTATACGTTCTGCAGACACATTAAATTCAGCAGCAAGTTCATGCAAGGTCGCACCCGAGCCATCATCATTTGCTAACCAACGTGATTCAATAATGCGTCGTGAGCGTGCATCGAGATTCGACAAAGCACCCTCTAAACCTTCAGATTGCAATTTATCAAATTGACGTGATTCTAAAACTCTAGCAGGCTCGGTTGCGTCTGACGATAAATAAGCGATAGGAGAAAATTTGTCTTCACCTTCATCATCAGTCGGTGATTCAAGTGCGATGTCACGACCAGACATGCGCATTTCCATTTCCGTTACATCTTCCGGTTTAACATTAAGCGTGGTCGCTAAAGCATCGACTTGATCGGGTGTCATCGTATCAAGACTAGTTTTATGGCTACGCAAATTAAAGAATAATTTACGTTGAGCTTTAGTCGTAGCCAGCTTAACCATGCGCCAGTTACGTAAAATATATTCATGAATTTCAGCTTTAATCCAATGCATGGCATAGGACACTAAACGTACACCCTGATCTGGATCGAAACGTTTTACAGCTTTCATTAAACCGACATTGCCTTCTTGTATGAGATCAGCATGCGGTAATCCATATCCTAGATAGCCGCGCGCAATAGAAACGACTAAGCGTAGATGCGACATAACCAGGGTTTGCGCAGCAGCGAGGTCATTTTGTTCACGAAGACGTTGCGCAAGCGAGATCTCTTCCTCATGCGAGAGCATGGGCAGACGATTAACTGCGGATATATAAGAATCTAGATTTCCTAGACTGCCAGAAAAACCAAGCGCCAGCGCTTGCTGACCACCCGGCACTAAGGCAGAGGAAGCGAACGATGCTGTCATTGTTTCTCCTTAAAGACTTTCTTTTCAATTTGCTATGAATTTAGGGATGTAAACCCTATAGGCGTTATATTAGCACTCTCCGGCAGAGAGTGCTAATAGCTGCGGATGCAGGTAGAGAAGGGCAAGATGACAATAATGACAACAAATTCAGGAGACAAATACCGATAACGTAGTGAGCTGGGTGGAGCTAGACCGCAAGAAATCAGTTAAACAGAGCGACGCAAGCTGCGCC
Organism: Oxalobacteraceae bacterium; assembly: GCA_947454475.1. Taxonomy (GTDB): domain Bacteria; phylum Pseudomonadota; class Gammaproteobacteria; order Burkholderiales; family Burkholderiaceae_D; genus Pernthalerella. The sequence continues at coordinate 13,674 of CANGLD010000001.1, read as the reverse complement.
AAACGGAGAGGCTGGCGCCCACAAAGCCTAGCGAAATGCTAACCAGAAGAAGAAAAATGATGGTTCCAAGATTCGGGTAGCTAAGCTGAAAAGAGGTGCCGTAAGACTGCGCTAAAGCGCTGACAGGCTGGTTCAAGAGACGTAAGCCAGAAAGTACAAAACCTAAAGCCAGAGCGCCAGCAACCAAGCCTAGGTAAGCGCCGCTGTAATAAAACGGCCTAGCGACATAAGCATCAGTCGCACCCAACAGTCGGGAAACATTAATTTCTTCAGCATGGGTGAGTAGCTGTAGCCGTATGGTGTTGAATACAACCGCGACGACAACGCAGCAAAGCGTGGCGGCCACAAACCAGAACAGACTTGTTGCAAGAGTTATGACTGCAGCAAGACGTTTTAGCCAGAGAGTATCAAGTTGTACTGTTTGTACACCATCGATTTTTTCTAGTGCAGCGGCTAAGTCTTGCACTTGTTTTACACGGCCTTCCGTTGCGCTATCAGTCAGTTTCAATACATAAGCATCAGGTAAAGGATTCGCGCCTAAGGTACTGACCACATCACTGAGATCAGCTTGTTTATTTAAATGATCTAATGCAGATTCACGAGGAATAAATTTCAGTGAGGATGAAACGCTATGCTGATTTGCTAAACGCTTAAAGTCAGTTGCTAAGCCTTCCGCTTTATCACGTGGTAAATCCATCGCGAGATAAATACTGATTTCAGGATCGACAGATACTTGGCCAGATAAAGGTTGTAAGTCTTGTAGAACGATCATCCCTGTCATAGGTAGTGCCAAAGCTAATGCAACTACGACAGCATTGAAAATAAAACTGAGCGGCGCCATTTTAATTTTGAATGACGCATCAAATAAAGCGCGATAGTGTGAAGACAACCATTTCATAAACCCACCTCATTACCAGGCATACGCACTGCCGTGATACGTCCATGCTCGAGTACAAAAATTTTACTGGCGCGTTCAAGTAAACGTTCATCATGGGTAGAAATAACGCAAGTGACGCCAGCATCATTAAATGCTTGCAGCATATCTAATACTAAACGCGCACTATCTCTATCGAGATTGGCAGTAGGTTCATCTGCAAGAATAATGCGCGGTTTATGAACAATGGCACGTGCAATAGAAACCCTTTGTTGTTCTCCGCCAGAGAGGGAATAAGGCAGCACATCAGCTTTATTTGCTAAGCCAACTTTGGTTAAAGCAACGCGAGCACGTTGCTCTGCTTCTTCATAGGAAGCACCAACCACCATGAGGGGTAACATGACATTCGCTAAAACAGGCCTATCATTTAACAAGCTATTTTGTTGCAATATGAGGCCGAGCTTACGTCTTAAATAAGGCAATGCAGCGCGATGCAACTGCTTCATGTCTTGCCCTATGATTTGTAATACGCCTGCACTCGGCATCTCTATGCCGGCTATGAGCTTTAACAAAGTGGATTTACCAGCGCCTGAAGGGCCCATTAAAAAAACTAATTCCCCTTCTTCAATGGCCAATGAAACATGTGAAATTGCCCTGATCTCTCCAGGGTAAATTTGCGACACATCAGAAAATAAAATTATAGACATAGAGTTTCGCTTTAACCTAATAAAGCATCGACAAATTCTTCTGCAACAAAAGGCTGCAAATCATGAATAGCTTCGCCTATGCCTATGTAATAAACAGGTACAGGACGCTGTGCAACGATAGCTGCTAGCACGCCACCTTTTGCAGTGCCATCGAGTTTAGTGACTACTAAACCAGTTAAACCTAAAGCATCATCAAATGCTTGCACCTGTGTAAGCGCATTTTGTCCGGTGTTACCGTCTATGACGAGTAGTGTTTCATGTGGCGCACCAGGACAGCCTTTTCCTATTACGCGCTGTATCTTTTTTAATTCATCCATCAAATGCAGTTGCGTAGGTAAGCGACCTGCAGTGTCGATGATAACAACATCAACACCACGTGCAATACCAGCTTGAACAGCATCGAAAGCGACCGCAGCAGGATCACCGGAAGCTTGAGAAATAACCGCAACATTATTTCTTTCGCCCCATTCCACCAGTTGCTCTCTAGCCGCGGCGCGGAAAGTATCACCTGCAGCCAAGAGAACTTTTAGGCCATGTTCTTGTAAGTGTAAAGTGAGTTTACCTATGGTGGTGGTTTTACCAGCGCCATTAACGCCAGCAATCATGATCACCAAAGGCTTAGTCTGCCCTATATGAAAGGGTTTTTGCAAAGGCAGCAATAGCTCTAGCATCAGTTCATGCAAAGCAGTTTTCACTTGCGATGCTTCAGTCAGATGTTCTGTTTTGACTTTCTTGCGTAGCTTATCCATCAGTGTTTTGGTTGCCTGCACGCCGGCATCTGCCATTAACAAAGCCGATTCCAGTTCGTCGTATAAGGCGTCATCAATCTTCGCGCCTGTGAACAGCGTGCTGATTCCAGATGAAGTCCGTGCGAGACCGGATCGCAGATTCTGCAGCCAAGTTTTAGGTTGGTCTGCGGAAGACTGTTTATTCGAATCCGATGACTTTTTAGCGAAAAATGAAAACATCGGGTTGATTTATGTGAGGTGAAAAGCAGAGATAAAAACAAGCAGATACAATCAAAACTTCCTTGCCTTTAGACCGTTCTATTTTAGCAGAGCAGAGATGATGAATTTTTGGATTAAAAATATAGCGTTTATCAGTGTTTGTCTGACAACCATTCTGGGATGTTTCACTTCCCAAGCAGTGGCAGGCAGTCAAGCACAAGAGTACAGGCTGGCAAATGGTTTGCGCATTATTGTGCAGGAAGATAAACGTGCTCCCACCGTTGCTCACATGATTTGGTATCGCATAGGCTCAATGGATGAGCTGAGTGGCACTACTGGCGTGGCTCACGTACTTGAACACATGATGTTCAAAGGCACAAAAAAATTAAAGCCGGGTGACTTTAGTGCAAAGGTAGCCGCACTGGGAGGTCGAGATAATGCCTTCACGAGTAAAGATTACACCGCCTATTTTCAACAAATTGAAAAATCACGGTTAGAGGATGTGATGGCACTAGAAGCTGATCGCATGCAAAACTTAACTATGGATAAGGCTGAATTTGCCAAAGAAATTAATGTCGTGATGGAAGAGCGTCGTTTACGTACAGACGATCAACCAATTTCTAAAGTCTTTGAAGCATTGAATGCAACAGCGTTTGTAGCGCATCCTTATCGTAATCCTATCGTAGGGTGGATGGATGATTTGAAAAATATGACAGCAGCTGATGCATTAGCTTGGTATGAGCGGTGGTATGCCCCTAATAACGCGACTATGGTGGTGACAGGCGATGTCGATGCAAAGCGTGTATTTGTTTTAGCTGAAAAATATTTTGGCAAGATTCCAGTGAAAACGCTGCCAAAAACTAAGCCGCAAAATGAACCACAACAAACTGGCATACGACGTGTGGTGGTGCAAGCGCCAGCAGAAAATCCTTATCTCGTACTTGCCTATAAAGCGCCAACTCTGCGCGATGTAGAAAAAGATGATGATGTACATGCACTCGATGTACTGTCTGCTGTGTTGGATGGGTATGACAATGCACGATTACCTGCAAAATTAGTACGTACCGATAGAGTCGCCACGTCAGCAGGTGCAAGTTACGACAATACCTCACGTGGTCCAAGTTTGTTCATGTTGATGGGTGTGCCAGCACAAGGCACGACAACAGAACAACTAGAACAACGTTTACGCGATGAAGTTACGCGCATTGCTAAAGATGGTGTGTCGCCTTCAGAGTTAAACCGTGTGAAGCGACAGTTGATTGCTAGCCAAGTCTATAAGCGCGATTCTATTTTTGGTCAGGCTATGGAAATAGGTGGGATGGAGATGGCTGGCATTTCCTATAAACAGATAGATCGCATCATAGAAAAACTAGCTGCTGTGACGCCTGAGCAAGTACAGGCAGTCGCTAAAAAATATTTTACTGATGATCAACTCACCGTTGCATCACTCGTGCCTTTGCCAGTCGACGCAAGTCAGAAAAAAGCACCTAGTCCAACTGGCTTACGTCATTAAATCAGTGCACATCTATTTATAACAAGGATTAATCATCATGTTTAAAAAAACATTGATCATGTTTGTGCTCTTAGCATCGACTGCTGCACAAGCTGCATTGAATATTCAACACTGGACATTAGAAAATGGTGCGCGTGTTTATTTTGTAGAGAATCATAGTATTCCACTGCTAGATGTGAGCGTGGAATTTGATGCAGGTGCTAGGCGTGATCCTAAAGGCAAATCCGGTGTTGCTGCTCTAACTAATAGTATGTTGGGACGAGGTATTCGTGCTGCTAAGTTATCGAGTGGCGCTGAGGAGCCTGCACTAACGGAAGCACAAATTTCCGATGCATTTGCGGATATTGCTGCGCAACGTGGTGGAGGGCCTGGTACAGATCGTAGTGGTTTGTCAGTGCGCACACTCGCTTCAGCAGCAGAGAGACAACAAGCGGTTTTATTGTTAGCGCGTTTGTTAGCGCATCCAAGCATGCCAGAAGATTTTTTGGTGCGTGATAAAGCGCGTACGATTTCAAGTATTAAAGAAGCGGAAACTAAACCTGAATCAATTGCAGAGAAAGCGTTTTGGCATTTAGCTTATGCAGAACATCCTTATGCCAATGAAGCGACGGTTGATACAGTAACAGCGATTACGCGTGAAGATTTACTGCAATTTCATGCTACGCACTATGTGGCGAATCGCGCTGTGATTGCCATAATTGGTGATATCAATCGTGCGCAAGCAGATGAGATAGCACGTCAACTCACTGCACGTTTGCCGCAAGGTGGGCCGCTGGCAACGATCACACCAGTTGTGGCGCCGAAAGCAGTAGAGCAACGCATACCCCATCCTGCATCGCAAGCACATATCTTGATAGGCATGCCTGCATTACAACGTGGCGATGCCGATGTGTTTGCACTCACAGTAGGTAATTACATCTTGGGTGGTGGAGGTTTTGTTTCGCGACTAACAAAAGAAGTCAGAGAAAAACGTGGCCTCGCTTACAGTGTGTACAGTTACTTTAATGCGATGGAACAGCCCGGCCCTTATCAAGCTGGATTACAAACCCGTAAAGATCAAGCTGATGAGGCATTAAAAGTAGTGCGTGAGCAAATTGCAGCGTACTTACAAACTGGTCCAACCGAAGCAGAATTAAAAGCTGCTAAAGATAATTTAATTGGTGGTTTTGCATTACGTATCGATAACAATCGCAAAATTTTAGATAACATCGCCGTGATTGGTTATTACCAAATGCCACTTGATTATTTAGACACGTGGACAGCGCAAGTAGCGAAAGTAACGCTGACAGATATACGCTCAGCATTTAATCGCAAGCTTGCGATGGATAAGATGGTGACGGTGGTAGTAGGTGGAAATTAATTCGGTAATCCATGCAGATGAAAAACCGGTCTAAGCAGTTGCCGCGACAAGTGCGCATCATAGGCGGTCAGTGGAAGCGCACGCCCTTGCCAGTACCCGAGATTGAAGGATTGCGTCCCACTCCAGATAGAGTGCGTGAAACCGTATTCAATTGGTTGGAGCACTTAAAGTCAGCTAACTGGTCACAGTTGTCTTGTTTGGATTTATTCGCTGGAACTGGTGCATTAGGCTTTGAAGCAATGAGTCGCGGCGCAGCTCGTGCTGTGTTGGTGGAATCGCATCCGGCGGCAATTGCGCAACTCAGAGCCAATCAGTTGAAACTTAAAGCAACACAGATGACCCTAATGCCTGGTGACGCGCATAGAATGCTCGCGACCATGCAGGATAAGTTTGATCTGATTTTTTTAGACCCGCCTTATCAATTGAACATCTTGCCTAGCATGTTGGCGCTCTGTAAAGAGCGTTTGGCAGCAGGAGGCTTGGTGTATGCCGAACATGCAGAAGCCTTATCTGACGAGGCTTTTCCGGACTGGCTCTCCGGTTGGGACATCATACGATCGGGCAAGGCTGGCGCGGTGCATTATGCTTTGTTGTCAGCAGCAAATACCCGCTAAATTTAGTGCATAATTCCCGTCCGTAGAGAGCGCACCGATTTAGTCGGTCGCTTTGAAAATTATGAGGACACCGCATGTTGACAGCTGTTTATCCCGGAACATTTGATCCTCTCACCCGCGGCCATGAAGACTTGGTAAGAAGAGCTTCTGGTTTGTTTGATAAGTTGGTGGTGGGTGTGGCAGACAGCAAAGCCAAGAGCCCGTTTTTCTCACTGGAAGAGCGCATGGAAATCGCGCATGAAGTATTAGGTCATTATCCTAATGTGCATGTAGAAAGTTTTTCAGGCTTATTAAAAGATTTTGTGCGACGGCATGATGCACGTGTGATTGTGCGTGGATTACGTGCGGTATCGGATTTTGAATATGAATTTCAAATGGCAGGTATGAATCGTTATTTACTACCTGATGTAGAGACCTTGTTCTTAACACCTTCCGATCAATATCAATTCATCTCTGGAACCATAGTGCGTGAGATTGCAATTTTAGGCGGTGATGTCTCTAAATTTGTATTTCCATCCGTAGAGAAATGGCTGTTACAAAAAATTAAAGCAAAAGAATAATTGGGTTTGCGATCGTGGCATTAAAAATCACACAAGACTGCATCAATTGCGATGTGTGCGAACCCGAGTGTCCTAATGAAGCTATCTTCATGGGAGCAGAGATCTATCAGATCGATCCGAATAAATGCACCGAATGCGTGGGGCATTTCAATGAGCCACAGTGTCAACAAGTTTGTCCGGTTGCTTGCATACCACTCGATCCCGATTGGCATGAAAGCAAAGAACAGTTGATGGCTAAATACGAAAAACTAAAAAGCACGCAAAGTTAATTTTAGTCGCGTATTGGAATTACACGTTAAACAAGAAATTCAATACATCGCCATCTTTCACGATGTACTCTTTTCCTTCCGCGCGCATCTTGCCGGCTTCTTTTGCGCCTTGCTCGCCTTTGTGACCAATGAAATCTTCAAACGCGATAGTTTGCGCGCGAATAAAACCGCGTTCAAAATCGGTGTGGATCACACCTGCTGCTTGAGGCGCTGTGTCGCCAGTGTGGATAGTCCATGCTCTGACTTCTTTTACGCCAGCAGTGAAATACGTTTGTAAACCAAGTAAAGAAAAAGCCGCACGAATTAAACGATTCAAGCCAGGTTCTTGCATACCCATATCCGTTAGAAATGCTTCTTTATCTGCATCTTCAAGATCTGCAATTTCTGATTCTATGGAAGCGCAAATCGCAACGATAGGTGCGTTTTGTGTTTTTGCATAATTCGTTAAGGTATCGAGCAAGGGATTATTCGTAAATCCCGTGTCTGACACATTCGCTACATACATAGCGGGTTTAGCTGTTATCAAACACAAAGGCTTCAACATAGCTAGTTGGTCTTTATCGAAGCCCATGGCACGCACTGGAATAGCATCATTCAGACCAGTCAGGACTTTCTCCATGAGTGTCACGAGTGCAGCAGCATCTTTATCGCCTGAGCGCGCTTTTTTCGTTTCTCTATGTATGGCTTTTTCTACCGTACCCATATCCGCTAAAGCGAGTTCGGTTTGAATCACAGCGATATCATCCAACGGGCTGACTTTGCCGGCGACGTGAATCACATTTGCATCTTCAAAACAGCGTACGACATTGACGATGGCATCAGTTTCACGGATGTGCGCTAAAAACTGATTGCCCAAGCCTTCGCCTTTAGATGCTCCTGCAACGAGGCCGGCGATATCAACGAATTCCACCGTCGCTGGTAAAACGCGCTCTGGTTTGACGATTTCAGCAAGCTGATCCAGACGTGGATCGGGCACTTCCACTACACCGACATTCGGTTCTATCGTGCAAAATGGATAGTTTTCTGCTGGTATGCCTGCTTTGGTGAGCGCATTAAACAGAGTGGATTTGCCTACGTTAGGTAGGCCGACGATGCCGCATTGAAGACTCATGAGATGATCTGACTAAGAGAGTGTTTTCGTGTGCTGCAAACGAGCCTGCACACGCTAGAAAATAAAAGCAGTATTGTACTCTTGGTGATGCTCGCATTCGTAGTAGCGCTGGGTTGCTGTGTTTGAATTGAGAACTGAGTGAGATTCAGCCAAAGTTGATGTAGTGATTATTCGTAGGAGTGGATAAGTATGAAACGTAGTGTTGATGTGGTTTTATCTTTACTGGCCATGCTGGTGTTGATGCCGTTTGCAATCTTGATTGCGCTATGTATTTGGCTGGAATCACGCGGACCTGTTTTGGCGCGTCCTCATCGAGTGGGTCGACATGGTCGGATGGTGAAAGTATTTGAATTTCATACAGCTGTTACCGAACCGGATGCTATGGAAATGGTAGGCGGTTGTCATGATGAGCAAGTAACCCGTGTAGGGGGTGTGTTACGACGCTTAGGCATCGCGCAATGGCCTTTGTTGATGAATGTATTGCGCGGTGATTTAAGTTTGGTAGGGCCGCGTGCTGAGTTGCCACGCTATGTAGGTTGTTATCCTACTGAAGATAGAAAATTGATTTTGTCTATCAAGCCGGGTTTGGCTGATCTCGCCACGATAGAATTTACAGATGAAAAACGTATGCTAGCGGGTTTAGAAGGCGATGAACTTGAGCAAGCTTATGTGGAGCAGGTTTTACCTATACGATTAAATTATGCAAAGCGCTATGTGGCAGAGCGAGGATTTTGGTTAGATACGCGCATCCTATTCTTAGGATTCGCGCGCGGTTTTTTACGTTAATCGCAAAATTATTTTTGAAACGTATGCGTAGTTATGAGGTTTTAAAAATACATCGGGTAATACGCAGGTTGTTTTGAATTGAAATAAAAAAGTGCCGCTTGTTTTGCAACAAGCGGCACTTTTTTTATACGGTAAAACTAGATTTATTTGATTAAGTATTGCGACTTATCGTGACCTGCCATCCATTTTGGTGGTTTGCCGCGACCGCTCCAAGTTTCTCCGGTCGTATTATTTCTATATTTAGGCGCCACTGGTTTGCGTGTAGCTTTGCCTAGTCTTTTGCGACCGCCTATACCCAAATCATCTGCAGAAATACCATATTCTTTCATTTTGATTTGAATATCATTGATCGCGTTTATTAATTCATTTTTTCTAGCGTTTTCCGCTTCATGTTGTAGTTTTTCAATTTGACCTTGCAGTTCTTTGTAAGTGCTCATCAGTATTCCCCGTCATTGAAAGTTTTCAAAAAATCAACCAGCCAGGAGGCCATTTTCTGGCGTGTGGCGGGATTATACGTCAGGGGTTATCAAAAAAGTAATACCTTGATTAATATTTTTTTGATAATAATAAAAGAGTGTGAATTCTTTTGGAGGGAATCTGCCACTCCCATAAACAAGGGATGGGATGTGACTGGGTAAAACAGGTCACAGGAAGGCGCGCAATGAAGCTTAGAGTATCGTTATTGTGAACAGCGTGCGAATAGTGGATTAACGCGTATGCAGCTCTAGCAGGGCTTTTTCAAACAAGCCCTGACACAGCAGAGGAATAACAGCCAGACTTTTATCTATGGCCTCATCAATCAGGTTTTGTTCTTCTTTGCGTGGTCGATGCAATACAAAATCCGCTACGCCTTGTTGCAGTTGTAATTCGCGTGGATGACCGATACCTAAACGTAGTCGCCAGTACTCTTGCGTACCGAGTGCTGCCGTAATATCTTTTAGGCCATTATGTCCACCCGAAGAGCCCCCTTTTTTTAATTTCGACGAACCAGGTGGTAGATCTAATTCATCATGTACAACAAGAATTTGATCAGGATCGATTTTATAAAAGCGACTCAACGCAGCGACAGAGAGTCCTGAACGATTCATAAAAGTTTGTGGCTCGAGTAAAAACACTTCTTCATCCGCAACGCGCATTTTTTTTGCCAGTCCATGAAAGCGTGCTTCGCGTTGTAAGCCAGAGCCAGCGAGACGATCAATGAGCCAGAAGCCAGCATTATGTCGAGTTAGTTCGTATTCGCTACCGGGATTGCCGAGGCCGACGATTAAGCGTATGGACATAATAAGTCGAGGTGATGGAATACAAAGATTATCTCTCATTTGTGATGCATGTTATTACTTAGAGCATGCAAACAATCTATGAGCACTGAATTAATGGCGAGTGTTTTAAAGAGAATATCGTAAAAAAAAGCCCGCTCAAAAAGAGCGGGCTGATTATTCTGCCTAGTTAAAAGCGCAGAATTATTTTTTCTCTTCAGCTGCAGGTGCAGCAGCTGCAGGTTCAGCAACTGCATCAGCCTTACCACCGCCAGGTACGGATGCGGTAGCAATCGTTGGATTGTCTTTTGCATGAACAGCAGAAACACCAGATGGTAGTTTCAGATCAGCTAAGTGCAATGATGTGCCTAATTCCATCTTAGATAAATCTACTTCGATGAATTCAGGCAGATCTTTCGGCAAGCAGCTAATGTCCAAATCAGTCATAACATGGCTAATAATGCCAGCGCCTAATTTCACTGCTGGAGATACATCAGCGTGAACAAAATGCAGAGGCACTTTCATGTGGATTTTTTGGTTTTCATCAACGCGCTGAAAATCAGCATGCAACACTAATTGTTTGTATGCATGGACTTGAAAATCACGCAGCAATACTTTTTCAACTTTACCGCCTACATCCATATCCAAAATGGAAGAATGAAAAGCTTCTTTTTTCAACGCATGATAGAGCGCGTTGTGATCAAGAGCGATGTTCACTGGTGCGGCGGTACCACCATAAATAATGCCTGGTGTATGCCCCGCTTTGCGCAGGCGGCGGCTCGCTCCGGACCCCTGCTCAGTACGTGGAAAAGCAACAATTTTCATGTTTAACTCCTAAAGAGGGAATAGTTTCCCAAGATTGTCATCCCCCGCGACCAGGGGATGATGATTAAAGTACAGCATGACACTGCACTCACATTCTGTTTACAACTCAAACTTAATTTCCTGCTTCATCCTCAGCAAACAAAGACATCACTGAATTACCTTGGCTGATACGCTTAAAGGTTTCAGCCAATAAGGACGCGCAAGTTAATTGTCTGATCTTGCCGCAGGCTTTCGCTTGCGCGGTCAAAGGAATCGTATCAGTGACAACTAATTCATCTAATGGCGAGTTCTGTATACGATCTACTGCTGGTCCAGAGAGCACTGCGTGCGTGCAATAGGCCACCACTTTCTTTGCGCCACGCTCTTTCAACACTTCTGCTGCTTTCGTCAGCGTGCCGGCTGTATCAACCATGTCATCCATGATCACGCAATTACGACCTTCTACTTCACCAATAATGTTCATGACTTCAGACACATTGGCTTTAGGGCGACGTTTATCAATAATCGCTAAGTCGCAATTTAATCGTTTCGCTAAGGCTCTTGCGCGAACAACACCACCGACATCAGGAGACACGACGAGTAAATCATCGTAATTTTTTTCAACTAAATCAGTCAGCAAAATCGGTGAGGCATAAATATTATCAACAGGGATATCAAAGAATCCCTGAATCTGATCTGCATGCAAATCCATAATTAGCACACGCTCTACACCCGCTTCCTGCAACATATTCGCGACCACTTTGGCAGAGATTGCAACACGCGCTGAACGCGGACGACGATCTTGTCGTGAATAGCCGTAGTAAGGAATGGCTGCAGTGATGCGACCTGCTGATGCGCGCTTTAAAGCATCGACCATCAGCATAATTTCCATCAAGTGGTCATTCGTTGGTGCGCAAGTTGATTGCAAGACGAAGACATCTTTGCCGCGCACATTCTCGTTAATCTCCACCACAATCTCACCATCTGAGAAACGCGATACAACCGCTTTACCCAGTGCGATACCGAGCTGACCAACTACGCCTGCAGCCAGTTCCGGGTTAGCACTGCCGGTAAAAACCATTAGGTTTTCGTGGACCATAGGACCTCAGGATGCGATACGTTATAAGTTGGAAAGCCGCTCGCTCTGTAAGAGCGTGCGGCTTGACGGAATGTTTCGCGCTTCTATCAATGGCAGGGGAACAAGGATTCGAACCTTGGAATGCTGGAATCAAAATCCAGTGCCTTAACCAGCTTGGCGATTCCCCTACACAACCGGTGTGTCTGTCGCGCTGAGCTCGCCAGACAAATTTTGTGTAAAACGACATGTTACTTTTCTAGCAACCCTGCTAAAGGGTGGCTTTGTAAGGATTGGCAGTGCCATGCTTGCCATCCAGACCCCGCAGGTACTTGACTCACTACAGCCTGTGCAGCAGATTGGTCTGACATGCGGGCAAACACACATGCTCCCGAACCAGACATCCTAGCGTCACCAAATTTTCCTAGCCACTGCAAAGCGGCTGCAACCTCTGGAAATGCCTTTTCTGCGACTGCTTGTAAATCATTTCTTCCGAATGAAAATAGCCCAGAAGAAAAGTCCGACATTTTGACGGACTTGGTGTCTCGTGTCAAATGAGGTGCCCCAAATATCAGAGGCGTAGGAACCGCCACACCAGGGTGCAGAACCACGAACCAAGCATCCTCGGGGTTAAGGGGGGTGAGCTGCTCGCCTATCCCCTCCACAAAAGCATTTTGCCCGAGCAGAAAAAACGGAACATCTGCACCTAAGCGCAGCCCCATTTGCATGAGTTCACTCTGTGTCAGACCCAACTGCCAAAGATGATTCAGCGCGATCAGTGTAGTCGCCGCGTCGGAAGAACCCCCTCCCAGACCGCCACCCATAGGAATGTGTTTTTCGAGAGAGAGATCGGCGCCAGCGATTGGCAGTCCGCGCTCTAGTGCAAACTGTTCTAACAAACGTGCAGCACGCATCACCAGATTTGTTGATGTATCCACACCGGCAATACCAGAATTAAGATGGATTGCTCCATCCTCTCGCAAGCTAATGGATAACTGATCTTGTAAATCTACCAGCATAAAGACCGACTGCAGTAAGTGATAGCCATCATTGCGTTGGCCTATCACGTGCAAAAATAAATTTAATTTAGCGGGAGCGGGAAAGTGATGCGTAGTCATTTCGGTATCCAGCTATCAATCACAATTTTTAAATGGATGTCGCCATGACGTTGACTCACATGTTTTAAATCGATGCGTTTAGGAATGCTATAGCCCGATACATCATCTTGCCATTGCACATAATGAATTTCCCAACCGTTATTGATAAAACCAGACTGTGCGTCACGTATGACCACTTGTTGTTTGCCTAAGGCATTTGAATAAAAACCTTGTAGCCATTCCTTTAAACCTGCAACAGGTAAAGGCCAACCTAAGGTATCAGTGGTAAGGGCACTCACATCATTGGCAATACGCAAAGCTTCACCAGTTTGTTGTAGTAGTGCGCGATCAGGTTCGATCACAATCTGCACTATCGTTTGACCTAACGGAGTAAAAAGTGAAATGTGTGTGGTAGTGGCAGTTTGATCCCAAGTGAACTTACCTTGTAGCGACTGTGCTTTGCCTTGTTGTTGGTAACTCACTGAGAGTCGGCCACTTAAGTTTATCGCCTCATAGTAAGGCGCAGAGGGTGATGCGGCTTTCATACTGGGCGCGGTACTACAAGCGCCTATCAGTAAGATGAAAGCCAGAATTAAACAACGCATGCTGTTTCGTTAGTAATCGGAGAGCATCATGCTATTACAATTTAATACGCAAACGTTGCAGCGTATTTTTTAAGGTTTCATTCTTAGGATCTTTGC